>QNCA01000089.1 GCA_003644325.1 Planctomycetota bacterium | reverse complement strand
TGAACGAGACGCATTCCGCCAAAAAAGGAGGGCGGAGATTTTCACATCTCCGCCCTTCGACGTTGCTGCATGTGACAGGCAGTCAGAAGTTCACCAGGATTTCCACGCGCAGGCGGAAGTTCGTCCTGTCGCTGCGCGCTCCCTCGTACATACTGTCGTCTATTTTCTGCTTACCAAAGAAGAATTGTGTGTGCAGGGTCGTGTTGTCGAACATTCTGTAGTAAGTATCTATCCAGTGGCCGTCGTAGTTGGTCTGCCACGGGAAATCGTTGCCGCTGACGAGCGTGAAGAGCGAATCGCGCTCGAAGTTGAAGTAGCCGTAGCCGACTTTCCAGTCGCCCTGTTTCTTGAGTTTACCCAGGTAGAGCAGAATGTTGTAACCCTTGTTTTGGTCGCCATGCCCGTATACGTAATCCTCGCCGGCATTGGTATTGTGCGTGTATTCGAACAGAAGTGAAATCGGGCGAACCTGGTTAAGGATTTCAATGCCGGTGTAGGTCACCTGGGTGTAGAAGTGAAGCAATTCGAAATCGCTGATGAATTCCTGCGGCGTCGGTGAGCCGATGCCGCCGGGGGCGTTCCTGAGTCCGTTGCTGAAGGAATCCGACCCGCTGGAGTTCCATATGGAGGAACCGTTGTTGAAACTTTCGGGGTCATTGAAGTCATAGAACGCGCCCGCCACCTTGAAATCCCACTTGCCGTGGTAATCCACCGACTTCTCCAGCCGCAGTTGTGCGGCAAATGTTGAGGCGTCATCGTTGTTGGGCTCCTCGGCTATTACATACCCCGCGAGGCTCAATTGAACCAGGTCCACGAAATTGCAGTCCTTTGGGTAGAACTTGAGTCCCGCCGCGACGCCTTCCGGTTGAACGTCGCCGTCCCAGAATTCCGGTCCTGTCAGGAACAGCCAATGGTGTTGGAACTTACCCAGGTAGATATCCAGTTTCGCTTCATTCTCCCCTATTTTGAGAGCGTTGGTATTGAACGGCGCGTACTTGATGTATACCCTGTCCAGGTTAATATCCCATTTTGAAAAGTCGTTGTCCCAGCCAGATTCGGCGGTGTTGGCGTTATCGTGAGAGCCCGTGGTCACCCGCGCTCCGACCCACATGTCGGGGTTGACCTCGTACTCAAAACCGAGCCGGAAGCGAGTACTGAAATTGCTTCTATCGCACCTGGTTTCCTGCCAGCCATATCGTTGCGTATACCGGTCTCGGTTGGTGCTCAGTTGGTAGCGCATGCGGATGTTGCCGTAGATGTTCAAACGCTCAAATATGCCCTTCCTGTCTTTCGTGCCGAAAAGGTCGTCGGCGTTCTTGATGCGGCTCTTGTCCATGAACCATTCGCCTATTTTCTCGGACAGCATTTCGTCAGATACACCCAGCGTAACGGATGATGTACGCTCCTGTTTCTTCACAACCGCCTGGGCGAATCTTGAAAGGGCTTCCTTGGTTTTTGCCGAAATGGCCGGGTCTTCCATAAGCGCCTTGATCAAGTCATCACAGCACCCGCAAAGGTCTTCTTTTGCGCCGTCGGCGCGTGCCGTCCCGGCGCTCCCCCACATCAAAACACATACAAACAGTCCTGTTAAAATTACTCTCTTCTTCATCACGTCCTCCCGCAAAAAACCCCAAAATCGTTTACGACTTCCCGTAGCCGATATTTCCGAAAAACGGCCTTTCAATTTCCGTTAAAAAGGCGGTGAATTATCAGTACTAGAAGACGATGTCAACAAAACGTTGGGAAAAGACCGAAAAATTATTGCGCAAGTGAGGCATGAATATCACTCTAATTCCCCTACAACCTTATCGGCTTTACGGCCAACTTTTTAAAGATAATTCGGGCAATATTTTCGTACCGGGCATCCGGCAGAAGTGTGTGACGACCGATGTCCTCGTAACCCGGCATTCCCACTTGTCTACGATTCCGTCTATCTACGCCGGCGCTAAAGCGCGTAAAATAAAGGGCGGAGCCGTTTTTTTGGCTCCGCCCCTTTGTTTAATATACTTGATATGTATTAGAAATTTACAAGGAGTTCCACGCGCAGGCGGAAGTTTGTCCTGTCGCTGCGCGCTCCCTCGTACATACTGTCGTCTGTCTTCTGCTCGCCGAAGCAGAATAGTGTGTGCAGGGTCGTGTTGTCGAACAGCCTGTAGTAAGTGTCTATCCAGTGGCCTTCAAAATTGGTCTGCCACGGGAAGGCCGTATCGCTGACGAGCGTGAAGAGCGAATCGCGCTCGAAGTTGAAGTAGCCGTAGCCGACCTTCCAGTCACCCTGCTTCTTGAGTTTGCCCAGGTAGAGCAGGATGTTGTAGCCCCTGCCGGCCCTGCCGTGACCGTATGCCTGGTCTTCTCGGGCGTTGGTGTTGGTCACATGTTCGAACAGCAGTGAAACCGGACGGACCTTGTCAAACAGTTCAATGCCGGTGTAGGTCGTCTGGAAATAGAAGTGGAGCAACTCGAAGTCGCTGATGAATTCCTGGGGAGTTGGGCTGCCTGTTCCTCCGGGAGCGTCCTTGAGGCCGTTACTGAAGGAATCCGACCCGCGGGAGTTCCATATTGAAGAACCATTGTTGAAACTTTCGGGGTCATTGAAGTCATAGAACGCGCCTGCCACCTTGAAATCCCATTTACCGTGGTATTCCAGCGATTTCTCCAGTCTCAACTGGGCTACCATGGCCGAGGCGTCGTCGTTGTTGGATTCTTCGGTAATAGCGTAACCCGCCAGGTTCAACTGCACCATATCAAGGAATTTGCAATTGTCCGGGTAGAGTTTGAAACCCGCCGCAAGGCCTTCCGGCTGGACGGCCGACGACCAGAACATCGGCCCCGCCAGGAACAGCCACTTGTGCTGGAACTTGCCCAGGAACATATCCAGTTTGGCCTCATGCTCGCCTATCTTGAGCGAATTTGTATTGAAAGGCGAATACTGAATGTAGGCTTGGTCCAGGTTGCTATCCCATTTTGACCAGTTGTTGCCCCAGCAGGCTTCCCCGGAGTTGGTGTCGTCGTGGGGACCCGTGGTCACACGCGCACCAACCCACATGTTTGGGTTGACTTCGTACTTGAAGCCGAGCCGGAAACGTGTGCTGAACGTGCTCCGGTCGCACCTGGCTTCCTGCCAGCCATATCGCTGTGTTACCCTGTCTTTGTGGGAATCCATCTGGTAACGCATGCGGATGTCGCCGTAGATGTTCAGGCGCTCGAAGATTCCCTTTTTATCCTTCGTACCGAAAAGGTCGTCGGCGGTCTTGATGCGGCTCTTGTCCATGAACCATTCGCCGATTTTCTCGGATAGCATTTCGTCAGATACTCCCAGCGTAACGGACGACGTACGCTTCTGTTCTTGCACAACGGATTGGGCAAATTTGCTCAGGGCCTCCTTGGTCTCTTGCGAAATGGCCGGATCCGCCTGAAGGGCCTTTATCAGGTTTTTGCAGCACTTGGCACAATCCACGGGTTTGTCCTCCGCGAAGACCCTGCCCGTGATGCCCGCCAGCAGAAAGTACGCAAACAGTCCTAGAATTACTCTTCTTCTCATGAGACCCTCCTATAAAAAAAAAACTAAAAAAATCGTTACGGCTTCCCGTGGCCGATATTCTCGGGAAAAGGCCCCCTCAGGCTCTGTTAAAAAGGCGGTAACTTATCAGTATCAAAAGACGATGTCAACAAAACGTTTGGAAAAGACCAAAAATTGCTGGAGGGAGGGGGCTTTACTTCTTCAACGTGTGTTGGTAACATGCACCCGTGCGATATCTAAGCCCCCGTCGGGCGTGATGCTTCATTCCCGACGTTTAGAGACCCCGAATGCGCGAAATGGACGACAGGATAAAAATACTCTCCGACATGATAGCAGCCTCGTCGCGTATCGTCGCCTTCACCGGCGCGGGCATATCCGCCGAGTCGGGCATTCCCACTTACCGCGGCGAGGGGGGCATGTGGAACAGGTACGACCCAAACATCTATGTCAACATCGACTACTTCATGCGAGACCCATCCTACTACTGGTCGCTCTTTCATGACGTGCGGTACGACGTTCTGCGCAAGGCCCGGCCCAACGCGGCTCACGCGGCGTTGGCCCGACTGGAAAAGCGGGGCAAACTGACCGCCGTCATCACCCAGAACATCGACGGCCTGCACCAACTTGCCGGCTCGCGCAACGTGCTGGAGCTCCACGGCAGCACGCGAAAGATATACTGCCTGAATTGCGGCGCGCGCTATACCATCGACGACGTGCACGAATTGCTTAAAAAGAGCAACCCCCCGCCATGTCCCAACTGCGGGGGAATGCTGCGACCGGACGTTGTCTTCTTCGGCGAGAGTCTGCCGGAGGATACCCTGGCGCGTGCAACCGAAGAGTCGGAGAACTGCGATCTGATGCTCGCCATAGGTTCTTCGCTGGTCGTCTATCCCGCCGCATGGCTGCCACAGAGGGCAAAAGAAAGCGGCGCGAGGCTTGCGATTATCAATCGCGGCTCCACGCCGCTCGATTCCATTGCTGATGTTGTCATCAGCGCGTCGGCCGGCGAAGCGCTGAACGCGGTCGTGCCCGGCGGGCCGGACTCGTGAACGGCGGCCCGCCGCTGAAGCAGGTCACAAAGTCACGCTGGCAAACATGACCATGCCGTCCTTTCTCATTCTCAGCAGCACCTTGTCCCCCGATTTCAAGCCGGAGATCACCCGGCGGTAGTCTTCCGGCGATTTTATTTTCTTGCGATTTATTTCCAGAATTATCATTCCGGGCTCCGCGATGCCCGCGACCACGCTGTCTTTTTCGACCTTTGTGATGACAACGCCTTGTTGGCCGGACGGATAGCCGAATCGCTCGCGTAAAGCGTCGTCAAGCGCCGCGATTTCTATGCCCAGGAGGTCGCTGCTGACACGCCCGGATGATGCGGCCAGTAATTTATCCTCGTCGCCTACCGTTATTTTCAGGGATATCTCCTTGCCCTCGCGAAAAACCTTCATGACCGCCTCTTTCCCTATTTCGGTCAGGGCGACCGCCTGGCGCAGTTTGCCGGGGTTGGGCGTGGCATGTGAATCGAATTCCACGATGATGTCTCCCGCTTTAAGTCCGGCGGCCGCCGCCGGCGAATCGGGCTGCACCTCGGCGACAAGCACCCCGCCGATTCCCTTGAATTTGAACGACTCGGCGAGTTCCGGCGTAAGAGGCTGCACGACGACGCCGATGAAGCCGCGTTTCACGGTCCCGGTCTTCATAATCTGGTCCATCACCTTGCGGGCCATATTTATCGGAATGGCCAGGCCTATGCCGTTGTATGCCCCTGTCTTGGAAATGATGGCGGTGTTGATGCCTATCACCTCGCCGTGGAGGTTCAACAGCGGACCGCCGCTGTTGCCCGGATTGATGGCCGCATCGGTCTGGATAAAATCTTCCAGTTCCGCCACGCCGATGTTGGCCCGCCCGGTCGCGGAAACTATGCCCTTGGTCACAGTATGCGACAAACCGAAGGGATTCCCCACGGCTATAACCGTCTGTCCCTTGACCAGTTTGTCCGAATCGCCCAGCAACGCGGGTATGAGTCCGTTCGCGTCTATCTTTATTACCGCCACTTCGGTGCGCGGATCCGTGCCGATTACCTTGCCCTTATATACCTCCCCGTTGAATAACCTGACGGATATCTTCTCCGCATGGTTCACGACGTGGTGATTCGTGAGGATGAGGCCGTCTTTCGAGACTATCACCCCGCTGGCCTGGCTCTTGACCATTCGTTCCCGCGGTATGTGGGGGAAGAAACGCTTGAAGAACGGGTCGTTGAAAAATTCGTCCGGGAAATTCCTCTCTGCGGTCTTGCCCTCAACCGCCACGTGCACTACGGAAGGCTCGATAATTTTCGCAACCAGCATGGAGGCCTTTGATTCCTCCGGCAGCCTCCCCAGTTCATCCTTGAGGACGGATATCATATCTGCGGTGGTGTCGCTGATGGGCAAACCCAAGTTGCGCAGGACCGGCGCGGTTGCGTCGCGCACACCCTGAAAAGCGGTTAAAGAACTGGCCAAAAGCCCCAAACCGACGCCGATCACGAATACCGCCAATATGGTAAGCACGCGGCCCTTAACTGTTCCGTTGTTCATGGTAACACTCCGATAATTGAGTAAATCTATGCCGAAAAAACCTCGCCTGAAATGGACATATTCACGTTTCCGAACCCATGTGACTATGCAAAATATCTACGATTGAAAGGACGGTTTGGTTTGGAAGTATCTATTTTGCTCAAGTTGACTGACTTTTTGTTAACATCGGTGACTGTCACTAATTACCCGTTCGGACCCTGACGGGTCCTCAGGGCGAGGACCCGGAACGGGCGGAATCTCGTGAGCCGGCCGAACGAGATTCGTAGATTAGTGACTGTCACCGTAAGG
>QNCA01000088.1 GCA_003644325.1 Planctomycetota bacterium | reverse complement strand
TCGGGTCGGCGGTCATTACGCCGTCTACATCGGTCCATATTTGAATTTCTCCGGCTCCGACGGCGGCGCCGATAAAACTGGCGGTGAAGTCGCTGCCGCTGCGGCCCAGGGTCGTTATATCTCCGTCCTCATCCTTTGCGATGTAACCCGTCACGACCGGCACCTGTTCGTTGAATCCGGCGATGTTCTCCGCAATGGCGGCTTCGCTTCGGGGGAGCGGGTTGGCGCTGCCGAAGTTCGAATCCGTTACCAGGCCCAGGTCGTAGGAATTGACCGCTACGGAGGGCAAGCCCTGCCTTGTGAAGTAGGCGGCGACAATGGCGGCGGAGAATTTCTCTCCGAACGAAACCGCGTAATCCAGGCTGCGCGGCGTGAGTTCCTTTACGTATGAAACGCCCTTGAGCAGTTCCTCGAGTTCGTCGAGGTCGTGCTGGATGATGTCTCTTTCAAGACCGAGGGCGTCTATCAGATTATAGTGTATCTGCCGCAGGTCGAAGGTGTCGTGGCGACCCCTGACCGCGTCATGCGCAAGTTCAAAGAGTGCGTCCGTGACGCCGGCGTGCGCGGACACAACCACTATCGGCTTCTCCGCGAGACGGGCGCATACGATTTCTCTTGCAGTATTGATGGTATCGGGGGTTCCCAAGGAGGTTCCCCCGAATTTCAGGACTATCATTGTTACCTGCGGAATTGTTTCGCAAAGGAAATAGTATATCACAGGGGGGGCGCTTTACAAGCGAAAGTTGCGGAGAGGGAACATGTAAGAATCCCGGGCGCTGCCGGCGCGGCGGCAGTCACCATCTACGAGCGGGCCGCTCCTTCAGAGCGTCTGCGCTCCGCCCGTTCCGGGTCCTCGCCCTGAGGACCCGTCAGGGTCCGAATGGGTAATGGTGACAGTCACCGCGCGGCGGGGGCGGGAAGGCATGATGTCAGGCTTGTGCCTGGACGGCGAGTATCAGGTCATGCGCAGGTTCATCGTCGGTCTTCGGGAAAAATCCCCGAAAGACCAGCAGGAGGTATTTGCCGCTTTCGCGCGTTCGCTCTATATCGACGACTTTCTTTTCGACGACCTTTCCCTCTGCATCTTTTGTTCGCTCGACGACCCGCGCGGAGAAGGTGATATATTTGTGCTCCTTGTCCTCGTCATCAATCCATGTCTGGATTTTCTTCAAGGTGATTTTGCAATAGAGGTTCATCGAGTCGTCCAATCGATACTCGACGGTCTTGTCCTGGAGCGCCGTCATCGAGGCCGACTTGCACGATTCGAAGTAATTGTATCCATAAGTCTTGTGGAGGGCCTTCAATTCCTTTCGCAGTGCCTTGTCCTTAACATTAGTGAAATCGATGTAATCTTTGTCTTTGTCTCTATATTCCTTATGAAGCGGCAGAATGCTGTTGAAGTTAAAGGCAGCCTTGGCCTTTTTCTCTTCCTCGGCGCTGAGGCCCGGCCCCGGGACCAGGATAAAAAGCGCCGCAACAAAAGCAAATATGCCTGCATACCGTCTCATGATGCTCTCCGCCTCTTTCTTCCAGTTGAGAGATGTATGAATTCGATGTTCAACCTTGACGGTTGGTCTCCCGCAACCGTTCGTCACTCCTTATTTGCCGGAGTCTCCGGGCGATATTTCTATCGGCTTCCCCGAATCGTCGTCATCCACGATAAAATCTCTCGGCGCAATCTCGATAACGCCGCGGGCGTCCACGGGAGAGTGCATGTAGCCGCTGCCGGTGGAAGCGCTGGTACTCCCGATGCTTCCGGCCGTCGCTATGACGTACACGGGTTCCTCGGAATCGGTCGCGACGGTGGTATAGGCGTAGCCCTCGCCGACTTTTATCACGTCGGCAACGTTCGGCGGAAGGGTTGGTGAGGGTCGCAGCATGCCATGCAATATGAGGAACACCCCTGCCAGAAGCAGCAGAACGGCGGCGGCGCCGATAATCGCCTCGCTCCAGACGGAACGCTTGCGGACGGCGGGACGGATGTCGACCGGTTCTATGTGCTCGCGTTTGCCGAGCAGCGCTTCGCGCTCGACGCCGCTCCAGACCTCGGACCATTCATGCCGGCTGACCGGGGGCGGCTCAGTGGCCTGTGCGGCCAGGCTTATGGTCTCGCGCTCCTCGTCGGCCGCGTGTATCAGCCGATTAAGCATCGGCGACCATTCGTCTGCGGCGACCTCCGGCGCGCCGACCGCCCGGAGGAGCCCGTCGGCGGACCTGAGCAATTCGTAATCTCGCGCGCACGCGGGGCAATCGCGCAGGTGCGCTTCCAGTGTGCGCTCCTCGACGAGGTTCAACATCCCGTCCAGATGGCGCATCATCAGTTCCCGGTTGTGTTCGCAGATGTCCATGAATCAAAGCCGCAGAGGTTCAGAGATCTCAAGTTGCACATTTTTTCTCACACGGCGCCGGTCGGCGCGTTGTGTGTACTCGCAAGAAGCCGATTCTCGCGCTTGCACGGCCCGTACGGGCCGAAGTTGCGGCAAAAACGGGCAACTTGAGGAGATGCAGACCGTCTGCTTCACCGGCCGTCTTACATCCCGATTGCAAGCGATGTCATTTTGCATCGACGTATTGTCTGAGGGCGTCCTGCAGTTTCTTGCGCGCGTAAAAGAGACGCGACATCACGGTACCCTCGGGACAGCCGAGTATTTCGGCGATATCCCTGTACGAAAAGTCGCTGACGGCGAACAGCGAAAACACCGCGCGATGATCCTCCGTCAGCGAGTTGACCGCACGCGCAACCACCCGGCCCATCTCCTTTAGTTCGATTTGTTTGAGCGGCGTTGACGAACCGGGGACCCTGACGCCGGCGAGTCTCGACTCATCAAACACTATCTCATCGAAGGAGACGTTTCGCTTGCGGCCCTTCTTTCGCAGGAAGTCGATGGCGGCATTGACCGCTATCTGGCACAGCCAGGTGTAAAAGCGCGATTCCTTCTTGAACGTATCAATGGCACGGAGCGCCTTCAGGAAGGTCTCCTGGGTGAGGTCCAGCGCGTCATCCTTGTTAAAGACCATCCGATAGCATATTCTGTAGATACGCTCCCTGTATTTCAGGAAGAGAGGCTCCAGCGCGGCGGTTTTGCCGGACAGGATTTCCTCTACCCATTCCCTGTCTTCGTTATCGTCGGGATGTGCCACGAATATAATTCGCCTTCAGACAATTCTACGAATCTTGCTTCGATTTCATTCAAGGAATTTCTCGGACTTCAGAGCAGATTGGGTGCGGGCAGGTTATCATTCATCTTTCGACGTGTCAAACTTTTTGCCCCGTGCGGGCAAGGGGGGGAGGGGTGTGTGCTATTCCGGTGTCTCCACCATCTCGAGGACCAGCAGTCCCAGCCCGCCCATCTCGCCGGTGCAAAGGTACAGTAGCCCCTTGTCGTCAATCCATCCGTGTATCGCCCACAGGCAGTTGTTCTCGGGAGTTACGGGAAGGTGGATAATTTTCCCCCACGGGATGCGCGAAACAAAACCGTCTTTGTGTATTACATCAATCCCGCGCATCTGCAGCACCAGCAGATCGCCGGTGGCCTTGTCCCTCAGGGTGCCCAGCACAAAGCCCGAATGGAGCGACGATTTTTCATCAATCAATTTCCCTTCCCTGCTCGCAGTTGTGTCGAATTTGCCGTCTTTTCGATAGGTCACGGCGTTATTCTTTTTGTCGATGATAACCAATCCGTACATCTGCTCCTTCTGAACGCTCATCATGTCGCCGGTACTGACATAGATTTTGCCCGTGTGCGCCTCCAGGCGAACGTCATAGACGTCCGAGGCGGCCAGCGCCGGCGTGGAAGAGGTATCAAGCACCCTCACTTCATCGTCCTTCGGGTCGGCCGTTTTTTTCGTGTCGATTATCGTGAGTCCGCCGTCTCCGTTGGCGCCCATTACGGCGTCCTTATCCGCATCCACGGTATCGCGCCTGGCGACATAGATGAGGCCGGTGGAGTTGTCGCGGAAGGCCCGGTAGCAGAAGTGATTCTTCCCGAAAGATGTAAGGGGCCTGAAATGCTTGATCGCCTTGCCGCCCGTCAGGGGCAGGTATTTCCTGTCGGGCTGGTAGCATTGTGTGGTGTCGAAGACGCCGGCCTCGAAGAACTTGCGCTTCGTCCGGCCCACGCGATAATTCAGCGCGCGGTAAGTGTAAGACCTCGTGTACTCGCCCTTTTCCTTGTCGTAAACCAGCACCGTCAGGCCGCCCTTGTATGTGCCGATGCCGCCGGCGCATATAAGCAGGTCGCGGGTACCGGGGTCCATCCAAGAGTATACCACATGGTCGCAGCCAATCGAGGGCGCGTGGGAAAACGGTTTCGCGTCCAGTTGCTTTGTAACGTCCGTGACACCCATCACCGTATATACTCTTACAGTGTCGTCGGACTGTTTCTCGGGTGTGCCCCTGGTGTCGATAAGGGCCAGGCCGGCATCGCCGGTGGCGACGTACAACAGGCCCTTATCGTCCTTCCATGCGTGCTCAACCGAATTGGTGGGAATCGGCGGGTTAGACTTCTTGTTGTAGAGATAGGTTTTGCCGGTCGAAGTAAGGACAAACAGTCCCCCGCGAATCTCTTTACCTTCATGGGTGGTGTCGCTTCGCAGCGCAACGTACAGGTTGCCGCCCTTGTCCATGAAACTCATCATCGCGTTATCCGTGGGCAGGGCGACGCTGCTGGAGGTGTTATGATGTCGCACGCATTTGAACGTAACTCTGGGCGGGGGTAATTGCACCTTTTCAGGTTCGACCGATGGAGGTGAGCCGTTCGCAGAGGCATCGTCGGGTCGGACCGGTTCGACCTGGGCAACAAGCATGGGCAAGAGAATCAACAATCCTGCTGCGATACCTACCACTCTTGTAAAGCATTTCATCTGAAAGATCTCCTTTATCAACGGAAACGTCCCAAAACACTGCCATAAAAAACTTCACGGAAAAGAGACCCCCGATGTGTTGGAGATAATTCCGACTATAGGCCCCTCCTTGAAGGCTGTCAAGGGGAAAAGCCCGCGCGGGTGCATGCAAGAATCCCGGGCGCTGCCGGCACGGTGACTGTCACCATCTACGAGCCGGCCGCTCCTTCAGAGCGTCCGCGCTCCGCCCGTTCCGGGTCCTCGCCCTGAGGACCCGTCAGGGTCCGAATGGGTAATGGCGACAGTCGCCGGTGCGGCCTTTCCAAGATTCTTACATGCTCCCAGCCCGCGCAGACCCTGTTCAGAGCGTAACTTGAAACGGCGCCGAAATTTTTGCCCGCAAAATTGAAATACACCCGTTTAACCAATTATACGCTCAAGCGCCGACAATAGTGAGTTCATCGAAAAAATTCTCCGAAAATTTTCGGAACCATCCGCCGTGTTGCGTGTTTAACTGATTGGAACAGTAACTCCCGTATCCTTATCTTAACCTCATGCTTTAACAAGGAGGCAAAACCATGAAGACTTATGTAAAAATCGCTTTTCTGGCTGCGGCTGTGATGCTAATCCTGCCGGCGGCGGCGTTTGCGGAAGAGGATGCCGAAAGGCCGGCGCTCAAGGCAGGGAAATGCCCCATGCTGCGTGCCGTCGGAAGACCCAAGGGTCCTCCTCACATGCCCCTGCTCCAGTGTGAGGAGTTCAAAGAAGAGATGAAACGCCACCGGGAAGCCATGGCCGAGATCATGGAGCCTGTCAGGAAACTGCGCCGTGAACTCGCCGAATCCATCAGGAAACTCCGCCAGGAGTACTTCCCCAAACCCAAGGAAGGCGAAAAGCGCGAAAGACCGGATCCTGAAAAGATAAAGGAGTTCACCCAGAAGGTCAAGGAACTCGTAAAGGAATTCCAGGACAAAAACGAAGAAACGCTCAAGGCCGTACTCGGCAAATCAATTGATGAGCGCATCACGCACCATGAGAACATCATCAAGATCGCCAAAGACAACAAGGACAAGATAGTTGAGGCCCGCTGGCGCAAACTGCTTCTGACGCCGCGCCTTCGCCATCGCCTGCACAGGTTCTTCCGCCGGCACAGGCCCGAATGGCGCGAGTGCCGTCCCGGCCCCGAAGCGCCGGTAGAACCGGCCGAAGAATAGCCGAAGACTCCGCCAATTGTCTAATCAACAAGAAAGGCCTGAAGAGATTCGGGCCTTTCTTATTTTGCCATCAGATCGCAGATGGCGGATAGTGAATTATCAAAGAGCAACGAGCGCCAACATTGAATCCCTTTATCCGCTTTTCAATAAACCCGCCAAGACGCCAAGACGCCAAGAGAAACAGCCGCAGATGAACGCTGATGAACGCAGATACTTCTGACTCTTTGAATTCAAGATTCAAGATTCAAAATTCAAGATTCAAAAATCCCTTGTCCCTTGTCCCTTGCCCTTGCCCTGATTTCTGACTGTTTTATCCGCCGCCCACACCGTCC
>QNCA01000087.1 GCA_003644325.1 Planctomycetota bacterium | reverse complement strand
AGGGTGTGCGTAAAGTTTGGGGGCAATCCATTCAGAGGATCAGGCCACCTGGGTCACACCGCCGCTGTCGTCGTCTGCGCCTTTGCGGGTCAGTCTTCGAGCGCTTCGAGGGCGAGGACTTCTCTGATGGCCAGTTCGTAATCGGTCATCGACGGGGGGCCTTCGTCGGACAAGAAACCGTCGTGGGTGTTGTTGGCGTCGTCCAAGATATCGCACAGGTAGTACCTGGCAGTACGCTTGCCCGTCTCCTCATCCACGGAGGTTTGCACTTCCGCGAACAGGTATTTGTGGATCTTGTCGTCCTTGCACACGTGGAATCGGAGAATGACGTACTGCCTGCGGCCCGGGAGGGGCCTGCCGGGATAGACCTTGACGTTAAAGGTCTCCACCTTGAATTCCGCCTGCGGTTTTTCGGTCTTGTCGACGATGCGGACCTGGTCGATAAGCAGGAACCTGATTTCGGCGTAGTTGTGTCGGATTTTGTAAAAGTATGTGGCGTACTCGACGGCCTTTTCGTAATCGCCGCACTGGTGATATATCTCGCCGAGAAGTTTGTAAGGAAACGGATAAAAGGGATGCAGTGATATCGTGTGCAGCGCGAACTTCTCGCTCATTTTCCTGTGCTCTTCGGCCTTGCCCTTGTCTCTCCGGCCGAGGGACAGGTTGTAATGTATCCGTGCCATCAGGTAATACGGCTCGGCGTAGTCCGGTTCGAGTTTGACGGCCTGCTCGAGGAACGCCAGGGCCTTCGGGATGTCCCCCTTGTGCTGATAAATGCGCCCGATTTGATAGTGAAGCAACGCGACGCCCTCCTTGCGCTCCACGAGTTTGTTCAGGCGGGTCAGCGCGCCATGCAGGTTTCCGCCGTCGAGCTGGTCGATTGCCATTTTGTAAAGTTCCATGTCGACTTCGTTCAGGTCCCATTTCGGCGTGGCGATTTCCTCGGAAATTTTATACGCCTCGATGGAGTCCCGGAGGGTCGGTTCGAGTTCGAGGACGGCGCGCAGGGACTCCAGGGCATCCTTGTTCCTGCCGAGACAATGCAATACCTCCGCCCTGAGGATGTGATAGTGCGGCACGTCTTTCCGTAGTTTGACGGCGGAGTCTATCTGCTTCAGCGCCTCCTCGTATCTCTTTTCGCTGAGATATATTTCGGTAAGGGCGGCGTGGTGAAAGGTCTCTCCGGGGAGTTTCCCGGCGGCTTCCAGATAGACCTTTTCCGCTTCGTCGGTTCGCGCGCTGCCGATGTAAAGGAGCGCCAGGGCCTTGTAGCCGTGCGCCATATCCGGCTGTAGTTCCAGCGCCCGCTTCAGATGGCTCTCCGCCCCCTTTATATCCTTGTTCGCAAGCAGCAGGCGTGCAATGCCGTAATAGGCCCAGGCGAATTTCTTGTCTTTCTTCAGGGCCCTTTCCAGCCACTGTTTTTCTTGGTCGGCGTCGTCAACGACGCGCGAATAAAGATAACACGCGGCTGCGGAGTCGGGATTATCGTCGGCCCTTTTCCTGTATTCGCTGCGAACGGTGGCCCCCCTGTGGAGCGCTATCATGGCGTCCTGATAGCCCCTGTGCGCGTCAATCAGGTTCGGGTCGGCCTTGAGCGCGGCCTTGAAGGCGTCCAGCGCCTCGGCGGGCATGTCGCGCTCGAGCAGGCGCCAGCCCTCGCGCGCCGTTTCGGCGGGCGTGACCTTATGGGACCCCTCCGCGGGAGAAACCCCGCAGAATATGCAGAAGAACAGGATGGAACAGACAGAAGCGGCAACGGTTCTCATGGAAGCATCCTCAATTGTTTCGGCTAAAGATAATGATAGGGTACATGCAAGAATTCCGGGCGGCTGCTTGGCGCGGTGACTGTCACTAATCTACGAATCTCGTTCGACAGGCTCACGAGATTCCGTAGTTAGTGACAGCCATCGGCGCGGCCCTTCCAGAGTTCTTATGTGCTCACCCAACTATGTGCTCACCCAACGGCGCTCACAGCGGTCCCGGGGACACCTCTTATACGCACATACGGGCGGGCGGTTAGCCCATTTCTCACCACGGAAGAGAAGAGGCTCGGGTAGACAGTCAGCCCGTTACGTTTACCTCCTTGCGGATTTGTTCGCGGATTTCCGCCGCGCGCCCCCTGGCGTACCTGCCCTGCGGGCGTTCCAGTTTTAGGCCGTCGCCCTCCCTGCGCGGTACGACGTGCATGTGTATATGTTCAACCACCTGACCGGCGCAACGCTCGTTGTTGCAAAAGACGTTGAAGCCGTCGGCGTTGAGCGCGGCCGTTACCGCGCGGCCCACGCGCTTGCACGCCAGGATCATCGCGGCGGCGCCCTCGTCCGGAACATCCATCAGGTTCTTGTGGTGCTCCCTGAGAACGATTATCGTGTGTCCTTCGGCTATGGGACTGATGTCCAGGAAGGCCATGCACGCGTCGTCCTCGTAAACGATGTCCGCCGGTATATCTCCGCTGACTATCTTGCAGAAAACGCAATCGCTTTTTGTGGTCATCGCAGTCTGCCTCCGCCTATTCTGAAAAATGCGGACTATCTCCGCCCCGGGCCGGAGCGCCGTCGGCTTACAAGCGGGTAAATGCCTCCGATCGGACGGACGGTGGGATTTTACACATGAGAGAGGATGTTCTCAAGTATTAGGCGTGAAAAAATCCCCCGGCCGGCAGCCGGGGGATATGGTCATCGGGAAGCGGGGGGCTATTCGCTGCTTTTGCCTTCGCGTTTCGGCGCGGTTTCCCCTTTCGCTTTTCGCTTCAGGCTGAGGCGGCGCGGGCGCCTTTTCTTCTTGCGGTCGGCGCCTTCCTGAATGATTTGCAGGAAGGCGGTCTGCCCGTTGTCGCCCAGGCGCCTCTTGGCGCGCTTCAGGATTCGTGTGTAGCCGCCTGGTCTGCCGCTCTCCGCGAAAGGCGGGGCGATCTCGTTGAACAGTCTTGCCACAGCGCCCTCGTCGGGCAGGAGACTGAGCGCGCGTTTGTATGTGTGCAGGCTTTTAACCCGCGCCAGGCTGATCATTTTCTCCACGTAGGGTTTGACCTCCTTGGCCTTGGGCAGGGTGGTGCATATCCTGAGGTCGGGGCTGAGGAAGAGCCCCCGCATCAGGTTGCGACGGAGTGCCAGCCTGTGCGAACAGTTCCTGCCGAGTTTTCGACCTTTTTTCCTGTGTCTCATTACGCTCCCGCCTGCTCTTTCAATGCCTCTATGTCCATGCCCAGCGACAGGCCGATGTCGAAGAGTTTCTTCTTTATTTCCTTCAGGGATGTCTTACCAAGGTTGCGGACCCGCAACATGTCCTTCTCGGTCATTTTGACCAGGTCGTATAGCGTCTTGATGCCTTCGTTCTCAAGGCAGTTCGAGGCGCGCACCGAGAGGTCCAGTTCCGCGATGGACTTTGAGAGTTTCGATTCGATCTCCTCGAGCAGGCGCATGTGCTTTTCCTCTTCGTCTTCTTTCCTGGTGGTTTGCTGGATTTCCTGACCGAGTTCATAGTACTGGACGAAGGGGTTCAGGTGCTTGCGAAGTATCTTGCCCGCTTCGACAAGGGTCATCTCCGGATCGACGGTTCCGTCTGTCCACACCTCGATGATCAGTCTGTCGTAATTTGTCACCTGGCCGACACGGGTGTCTTCCGAACGGAACTTGACCCGCCTGACCGGGGAGAATATTGAATCGATGGGGATGGTGCCGAGTTCCTGGCCTTCCCTGGTGTTTTCGGCGGCGGTGACATAGCCGCGGCCCTTGCGGGCTTCCATCTCCACTATGAAGTCGGTCGGCTTGACAATGGTGGCGATGTGCAGGTCGGGGTTTACCACTTCCACGTTCGCCTGTTCCTGGATTTTGCCGGCGGTGACTTCGCCCGGCTCGTGCTCCTCGATGCGCAGCGTCACGGGGTGCTCCACGGCGATTTTCAGAAGCAACTGTTTGATGTTCAGTATGATGTCCGTGACGTCTTCGTAAACTCCCTCGATCGTGGAGAACTCGTGCTGTACGCCCTCAAAACGCACGGAGGTAACGGCGGCCCCTTCCAGGGAGGAAAGCAGCACCCGGCGCAGGCTGTTGCCCACGGTGGTGCCGTACCCCCTCTCGAAAGGTTCGATTGTAAATTTGCCGTAGGTGGGACTGAGGGTCTCGCGGTCAACCTCGATCTTCGACGGCAGTTCAAAACTTTTCCAACGGATGCGCATCCTCACCTCCTGGTAATTTCCGCGCTTTTCCCGATATCTTCCTTCGGCGGCGCGCCCGCGGCGGACCGTCCGACAATGCATGCCTGTGAACACGCAACAAAATGGAGCGGGGGCCAAGACCCGCTTATTTCGAGCAGAACTCGACTACAAGTTGTTCCTGCACCTGGATGGGGATCTCTGTGCGCTTCGGCGTCTCCAGCACGACTCCTTCCATCTTTTCGGCGTCGAACTGCAACCATGACGGCAGCGAGATGTCCGTGGCGCTCTCGAGGTTCTCCTTTATAATTTTGCGGAACTTCTCCCGCTCCACGGGCGATACGGTGTCGTTCCTGCGAAGCAGGGCCGATGGGATGTCCAGCCGTTTGCCGTTTACCCGTATGTTGCCGTGGGCTATCATCTGGCGGGCTTCACTGTGCGAGCGCGCCATGCCGAGCCTGTAGACGACGTTGTCCAGGCGGCTTTCCAGCAGAACAATCAGGTTCTCGCCGGTGTTGCCTTTCATGCGAGATGCCTTGTCGAAATATTTCCGGAACTGGCGTTCGGTCACTCCGTAGTACCTCTTTACCTTTTGCTTTTCCCGCAACTGGTGGCCATATTCCGAAAACTTGCCGCGGCGCCAGGCGTGCTCCCCCGGGGGGTAGTTGCGCTTGTTCAGGCCGCACTTTACCGTGTAGCAGCGGCTGCCCTTGAGGAACAACTGCATGCCCTCACGACGGCATCTCTTGCATTGTGGCCCGGTGTCTCGTGACATCGATATATGCTCCGTGTCCTGTAGTCTGCTTCCTTCCGGCACACGCCGGAGATCGGAAAGCGGGGTCCCCTACACCCTGCGTTTTTTTCGCGGCCTGCAGCCGTTGTGCGGCAGGGGCGTGGCGTCCCATATGGTACGGACGTTCAGCCCGGAGGCCTGCAAGGCGCGGATGGCGCTTTCCCGGCCGCTGCCGGGCCCCTTGACATAGACGTCCACCTCCCGCACGCCGAACTTCTTGGCCTTGTTGGCCACGGACTCTGCGGCGCGCTGGGCGGCAAAGGGCGTACTCTTGCGGCTGCCCTTATATCCGATGCTGCCCGCGGAGTCCCAGCAGAGCGTCTCGCCGTTGACGTCCGTTATGGTTATCATGGTGTTGTTGAAGGAGGCCTTTATGTGGGCCACCGCCTTTACCACGCTGCGGCGGCTCTTTCGTCTGCGTCCTTGTTTCGCCATTGACTTTACCGCTGAGAATTTGTTGAGTCCTGTTCGGACAGGTGACAGTCACCTTTCATGTCGCGTACGCGGTGACAGTCGTCGATTATCCGCCCATTTCTTTGATGCCCTTCTTTCCGGCGACGGTCTTTCGAGGGCCTTTCCTTGTGCGAGCGTTGGTCCTGGTGCGCTGACCCCTGACCGGCAGGCCCTTGCGGTGTCGCAGGCCCCGCCAGGAGTTTATGTCCTTCAGCCTTTGGATGTCCTGCGAGATACTCCTTCGCAGTTGTCCTTCGACGGTGTATCTTTTTTCAATAATGCTGTTGAGTGAAGCGAGTTCGCTCTCGCTCAGGTCGCGCGCGCGGACGGCTGGCCTTATTCCGGCCTCGGCCAGGATTCGCCCGGCCGAGGCTCTGCCTATGCCGTAGATATAGGTAAGCGCCACCACAACCGGCTTTTGCGCCGGTATGTCAACTCCTGCTATACGTGGCATGACACACCTCCTATCCCTGCCGCTGCTTGTGGCGGGGATTGGTACAGATCACCCTTACCACACCCTTGCGACGGATGAGTTTGCAATGCTCGCATATTCTTCTGACCGATGTTTTCACCTTCATGGCTCTGTCTCGAAATCACGCGATCCGCCCGACACATTTATCGGGCGTCACTTCTTTAGCCAGACTATACGCGCCCTGTTCAGGTCGTAGGGCGACATCTCGATGGTCACCGTGTCTCCCGGAAGTATGCGGATGAAGTTCATGCGCATCTTCCCGGAGACGTGCGCTATCAGTTCATGGCCGTTTTGCAGCGCCACCCGGAACGTGGCGTTGGGCAACGCCTCTTTCACAACGGCATCAACGCGTATCGGCTCTTCCTTGGACATGGGTCTCCCCAAGCACGCTAATTGAGACGGGTAAGCACTTCCGCTCCGTCCTCCGTCACAAGCACGGAGTTCTCGAAGTGCGCCGACTTCCCGCCGTCCGCGGTAACCACCGTCCAGCCGTCGGAAAGTCTCCTGACATCCGCCGTACCGGCGTTCACCATCGGCTCTATCGCCAGCACCATTCCGGCT
>QNCA01000086.1 GCA_003644325.1 Planctomycetota bacterium | reverse complement strand
GGCGGTACAGGCGCAGCAGCTCCGCTTCATTTATTCCCGCCAGGCAGCGGACGTTCGGCATCTCTTTGAAGCGCGCGAAGTTCTTTTCCAGCGTCACCACGTCTATCCTCACATCCGGGCGGGCTTCGCCCAGGCGCCGCGCGAGGCCGGCCATCGTCTCGAAGCAGCGTAGCCAGTTGCCGACAAAAAGGCAACGGCGCAGGTCCCTGCGCTCCGTGCCGGGCGAGAAGCGCTTCGTGTCTATGCCGTGCGGAACGAAGAATATCTTCCCGCGGTCGGCGTGTCGCGCGTAGAAGGGTATCTGGTGCCTTGCGAGCACGACTATTCCGTCCAGTTTCGATATGGTCCGCCGGAACTGCTCCGCATGCTCGAGCATCTCTTCCGGCTGGTGGAACGTGCATACGACCCTGCACGCGCGCCGCTTGATGTATGGGAGGATTCGGACGGTGTTCTCGCCGTAGAGGAAGTGGTATATCCGGCTGCCGCCCCACATTGAACGCAGGAAGACGTCCAGTTCGCGCGCGGAGTGATACGGCACGCTCCAGCGCTCCCAGATATCCGGGAACGACCCGCCGAATGTCTTGGGGAACCTGCGCAGGAACCCGTAGAGCGGGCCCGGCCGCAGTTCATCCGCGTCCAGGCGGCGGCAGACCTGGTGATAACCGCCGTGGGCCGAGTGGTGTTCCCACTTGTCGCAGACTATGCCGACGCGCATGGTTCCCTGCTCTTGTCAACGATTTCTTCGTATGTGTGCGTCATTCCGGCGGCGATTACGCCGGGCGAGAACCGCTCGACGGCGGCGCGGCGGGCGTTCATGCCGGCGTTTTCGCGCAGGTCCCTGTCGCCGAGATAGCGCAGAACGGCGCGCGCCAGCTCTTCGGGGCGGTCGGGAGTAACCAGGATGCCCTCGTCGTTTTTAATTATTTCGGGTATGCCGCCGACCCGCGAGGCCGCGACGGCCTTGCCGCAGGCCATGGCTTCGAGCACGGTATTGGGAAAGTTGTCATATATCGACGGCACAACGACCACTGCGGCGCGCCTGTAAAGTTCCAGCATTCGCGTCCGTGATACCTCGCCGGTGAACTGTATGGAGCCGAGGGCGCGGCGGTCGAGCGTCGCTTCCAGGTGTTGCCTGTATGAAGCGCCGCCGGGTCCGGAGAGCGTATCGCGTCCGGCGAAGATGAATCTCGCGGCGGGGCGGGCGGCCAGCACTTGCGGGATGGCCCGGCCGAGGACGTGCGTGCCCTTGAGCATCTGCAGGCGTCCCGGGTTAAGCACCAGGGCTTCGTCGTGTCCTTTTGAAGGCGTGAAGAAATTAGTGTCGACGGGGTTGGGTACGATACGGACGTTCGATGCGCTTATGCGCGCGGCTCCGGCCGTGAGTTCCGCCAGGAATACGCTGGGACTGGTTACGTGACGGGCCGCGCGGATTGTCTCCAGTTCCATGTCCGCGATATTCCGCGTTTCCTCCGTCCACTCGCGCCCGTCGTTCTTGAAGACGATTTCCAGGCACGTATGCAGGCGCAGGACATGCGGCGGCCGCGGCGTGCCGGAGGTGATGAAGGAGTATCCCTCGGCGGCGAAGTCGGCGAACTCGACCAGGTCCAGGCCGACTTCCCCGTGCAGGTTCTCCACGCATTCGCGGACTCGGCTGCTGTAGTCCAGTACCTGGCCCGCCGCGCGCTGCGTGATGATTTTCGGCGCGTTCAACGGCAGGCGGATTACCGTAACGGCGTCGTCTTCCTCTCGCGATTCGGTTTCGCCGGAACCGATAACATATACCTCGTGCCCGAACGATGCCAGCGCGCGCGCGATGTTGCTGGTGTACGCCCCGACGCCGCCCCATGGGCCGCCGCCGGCCCGAGGGTATTCATGCGATACAAGGCATATCTTCATCCTATCCTCCGACCAGCACCCTGGCGCCCCTTTCGACGGGCATGGCCCGGAACAGCGCGTCGACGACACGCCCCTCCGCTTCTTCGGCGAAGCGTCTGCCTTCTTCTTCCAGTGTCAGCAGATCCCCGAAGATGAAATCGTAGAGGAATCTTTCGTAGTGCCACGGCGGCTCGTCCGGATTTGTCCCCTCCAGCGCTTCGCGAATTCTAAGCGTGAAGTCTTCGCCGAAGGGCACGTCGTGTGTGAAACCCAGTCCGGAATAGGCGCACTTGCCAACGACGAAGACGCGCTTGCGCATGTGGAGCGCCTTCAGGCCGAGCAGCGAGCCGTTGGTTATCACGCAGCGGCAGGCGCGGATTGCATCCTCCATGCATATTTCTTCGCAGGATATTTTCTTAAGAACGGCATCGCCGCTAAGGCTCATTGTCTGCCCGCAGGAGTCGGGGGTGCAAATGTCCCTTTGCCGCTCGCATGTCAGTATGTTGTTTCCGGCGGCCGTTACGGCTCCGGCGACGTCGGCGTGCCAGTCGTCGGGGAAGGCGTCGTACTCTGAACTGTGGTCGACTATCAACAGCACCGGCTTAATCTCGGCAAGGTATTTGTAGATTTCGTTGTTGTCGTCTAACCGGCCGCCGTCGCCGAGGAACTGGTCGAGTCGGAACCTTTCGAACTCTTCAAGCGGTTTCCACTTGCGCTCGCGTCCGTTTGCCGCCGGGTCCGGCGCGAAGTATGCCCTGTCGGGGAATACGGTTTTCTTGAGCGTCAGCACTCCCACGCCGTGTGTACGCGCCAGTCCGCGCGCGATATGTTTGCTGCCGTTCAGCCGGTCGGACATGACAATGGCATCCGGCGACCATTCGCCGAAGTGGGCCGACAATGCCGCGGAGAACTCGCTTTCCTCGATTATCTCCGCGCCGTGTCGGCGCGGCGCATGACCGTCGCAGCACAGCAGGGTCCGGACCTCCACCAGGCCTCTTTCCAGTATTTCGCGCAGGTTGTTCAGCAGCCCGGCGTTTTCCGTGTCCGCCGGCGTATGGATAATGGTAATTCTCATGGCTCTTCTCTTGTAGTTTGACCGGGCCGAATTGCTTCTTTCGATTTCATCTGAGACAGGAGTCTCGGCCTTAGACGCAGGATATCCAGTTCATGTCTTATGCATGTTGATTCTTCCTCGCTCAGGTACATGCCCCTGAGGGACTTTGGTCTCTTGCCCGCGAGTATGTCCGCAACGTCCCTTGCCCCGCCGGCGATTACCGCGTTCGTGCGTTCCATCAGCGGCGGCAAGACCTGCCTGTTGACAAGTTTATCGCCGGTGACCGGGTTTACCAGGCAGCCCGACAGCGGGTCGGAATGCATCAGGCCGGGGATCGTGTACTGCTTGGCCTTGCCCAGCAGCGTCTCCGACGTGCGGAAGAGCGCTACATGAAACACGTCCGCACCCTCCGGAAAATTCCAGAACGCGGTTATACAAGCGTTGCAGCCTCTTTTCTCGACGACGACATCCACCATGATTTCGGCGGCGAAGCCGTTCCCCCCCGGCCCGGACGACGCCTGCGGCACGCCGAAGGCTTGCTGATACGCGGGTATGCTGAACTCCGTCCAACCGCTCGCGACGATCTTTTCGTTTCTGAAGGCAATCACGTTCAGCCAGTAAATGACGTCCTTGTCGGGTGTCCCGCTCAGGTTGATGTCAATCGAATACTCCGGCGTCTTCACGTCGAGTCGCATGTGTAGGCGTTCCAGCGTCTCGAAACTCAGCGCCGGATGCTCGGCAACCGGACTCAGTGACTGTATGGGGCAGCGGAGCGTCCGCGCGAATTCCGCGGCCTTCTCGATAGTCTCGGCGGTCAGCATCGGGTAGTGCGCGTCGATGCAGACGGTCAGGTCCGCGCCCTGTCTTTCGAAGGGGTCGCAGCGTCGGACGTTCAGCGCCTCGAAATGCTCCGCGTATTCCGGGTGGCTGGTCATCCCGTACACCGCCGTGACCATGGGCGATTCCGCCAGTATGCGCACCGCCCGCGCTATGAGCGTCTCCCCAAGCGGACGCTTCAACAGCAGGCTGTTCCTTCCATCACGTGGCGCTGTAACAATTGCTCTCATTCTTCTCTATATCAAAAAGCCCTTCGCGTATGACCTGCTCCGCGAGCAGAAAGTCTTCCTCGTCGTTTATGTCTATTCGCAGCACCGGGTCCTCGACTATGGTGTTGTGCCACTGGTTTTCGAAGCGAACATCCCCTTCGGCGATTCTCGCCAGGAAGTATTCGCGGCGAAGGGCGAACGAGGTATCCCCCTGCCGCACGCCGGGCGGCAGGTTGACCTCCGCGCGGATGTTGCCCATCAGCGACAGCAGATTGCGCGAGGCATGTGCCGAGGGATGAACCGGCGTGTTTTCCAGGAGCGGCCTGAAAACCGGCCACCTGCTTTTAGCGTCCGCCGGCATTAGTTCGTACGGGTTTGTCTTTGTCGGATAAGCGCACTGGGAGAATGCCGCCACCGTGCACGCTGCGTTCACCACCTTTTCCATCAACCCGCATGTGCGGAACGGATACGTCGGGAAAAGGATTGCAATGATGTCCGGCGAGTATCCCTCGCGCGCCTTCATTTCGTCGAGCAGGTGGTTTATCGCTGAGCGCATGTCCGACCGGTCGTCGGCCATCGGCTTGGGCCGGAGAAAGGGGACCTCCGCCCCGAACCCCTTGCCTACGGCGGCGATTTCCTCGTCGTCCGTGGATACCAGCACCCGGCTGAAGCATTGGGATTCGATGGCCTGTCTTATGGTATGCGCGATAAGCGGCATCCCGCACAGGTCGCGGATGTTCTTGCCCGGTAGGCCTTTGGAGCCTTTGCGGGCGGGGATGATGGCCAGTATTTCAAAAGCGTCTTTCATGTCGTTATCGCAACCCTCTCTTTTCCGCGTGTCGCGAGCCGCAGTTCGGGCGCGTCTCCCGCCGCCCGGGCCGGCCAGTGTTCCTTGCCCTGGCGGACCATCCTCCGTATCCGCTTCTCCAACGACAAGGGCGCCCTGCGCGCCAGCATGACAAGCCGTCGCAGCCTGGCATGGGTTCTCAGCGCCGGCTCGAACCGCGGGTCTATCCTCCGCGCCTCGTCTATTCGTCCCTTGCCGAAGTTCCCCCGGCAAAAATCATCCAGCCCCATTACTACCGCCAGTATCTTCGAGTACGCCTTTTCCTTTTCGAATTTTTTCAACAGCCGTACCATGTCGCGGGCGTATGATTCGACAAAGCGGTCGAAGTTCTCCGGGTAATTCTTCCATATATAAAGCCCGCGGTTGCGCGCATCGACGTACAGCGTCAGGAGAGAACCCATGGTTCGGCTGATTTTGTGCCGGACCTTCGCGCGCGGGTTTACCACCACCCGCATGCCTTTTGCGCGCGCGCGCGCGCACCAGTCGGTGTCCTCGAAGTAGATGAAGTATGCCGGGTCGAGCAGGCCCACTTTCTCCAGAATCTCCGCGCTTGTAAACAAGGCCGCGCCCGTTATGTAATCACACTCGCGGATTGCTTCGTATTGTCCCGCATCTTTCTCGAAAATTCCCTCGTGTGTTCCCGTGCCGGTGACGGGGTCCATAACGCCCCCGACATGGTTTATCACGTCGGGCCTGTCGTAGAAATGTACCTTCGCGCCGACGGCGGCGATATCCGGCGCGCTGTTGAGGGTGTCCGTCATCTCATCGAGCATGTCCGGCTCGACCACCGTGTCGTTGTTGAGGAGCAGTATGTATGTGCAATCGAGTTCCTCCACGGCGGCGCGGATGCCCAGGTTGCACCCGCCGGAAAACCCGAGGTTCTCGGCGCTGTGTATTATGTTGATGTCCGGAAACCGGCGTCGTATCCGCGCGATGCATTCATCGCCGGAGCCGTTGCCGACGAGGATTATCTCCACGCCCGCGCGCCCTATCTTTTCAAGCGACGCCAGACACTCAATCGTGTCCTCCGAATCCTCCATTGTGAGGAGGATGACCCCGGTTTTTTCTTCGCGGTTCGTCATTTCACCGCACCGATAAGGTTCTTGGCGCGGTGACAGTCACCATCTATGACCCGCCCCCGATACATCGGGGACGGCTCCGTAATGGTGACAGTCACCGACGCGCCCCTTCCAAGATTTTTGCATGCTTACTTTTCATTTCTTCGCGCAGGGCGCGGACTTCGTTGACGACGGTACGCAGGCAGTGCCGCTGGCGGCGGCGGGTCTCCGCGTCGTTTTCCGTCAGGGCGGCGTACTTCCTGTATATCGCGCGCATCGCGCCGATGGACGGCGCCCGGCGCTTGAACGTCAGGCTGGTCCTGTCCCGCCACCAGCGTACATCGGCCGTGTTTTTGTAAACCGGGACGAAGTCGTAGTTCTGCGACAGCCGCACCCACATGTCCCAGTCCTCGTGTATGACCAGGTTCTCGTCGAAGATGCCGGCACGGTCGAGACATTCGCGGCGAAAGACCAGGTTGTGTACGGGGATATAGTTCATTACCAGCATCTGCCTCCTGTCGAAGGGGCGCTGCTCGCGCGGCTCCCGCCCGGTTACGCGGTATCCGTCG
>QNCA01000085.1 GCA_003644325.1 Planctomycetota bacterium | reverse complement strand
GAACGCTACCGCCGCATGATAGGGCTCCTGCGGGATCTGCCCCGGGCAAAAGCGCCCGAGAGCCTTCATCCCGCCGTAATGCAGGGGATGAAGTCCGCCGAAGAAAAAACGGCGCCGGCGAGACTCGGCAAAATCTTCAGGGTGCCCGCATTCAGGGCCGTCGCGGCGGCGCTTGTACTGGCCGTCGGTGCGGGCCTGGCGTTCTATGCCTTATACCCCACGCGAGACATGGGCCTGCAAGTCACCGAGGAAAAAATATATGACAGGACCGAAACAGACCGGCCCCCTGCCGAAGAGGCGCGTGTTGCAGGAGACGCCCGGTATGAAGCATCTTTGGCCCGTCCCTCCCTTGGAACCGCCGGCGGTGCCTTGCCGGCGGCCGGGGATGCCCGTACATCCGCGGATATGCCGGGCAACATCCAGCCCGCCGCGTTCTTGTCCAATATAAAAAGCGTCGATAATGCCTTGAAAAATATGAACTACGATGCCCTGAACGACCTCATGGCCGGAAACCACGGAACTATTATGACATTCGCGGAAGCACAAGCCGCGCCGGAGTTCAACGACATCCTTGCCTCCTCACCCGGCGACCGCAGCGTTTACCTCCAACTTGCGCAGAAGCGTGTAATCGTCAACGCGCTGAAAAAGACGGAGGATTTCGAAAAGGCGGAGTCAATCACGCAAGCGCTTGACGCCGACGCCCAAAAGCAACGCGCCTTAAAGACGGAGGCGCCGAGAGATGAAACGACTGAAAGGGAACCTGATGTAGAAAGGGAAGGCGGCGGGAAAGGCAGCGGAAGCGGCGGCGTAATGAAAGAAGCGGTAGAAACTGAAAAAGTAATGCGTGCCTATGGACGGAAATTGCGGGAGAAAGGCTCCACACACATGCGCCCGCCGGGGATATACCGGTTCAGGGCAAAGGGCGACACCACAAAGAACGTTGCACTGGTATTTCAGCAGGAGTTGACTATCGCGCCGCAAGCGCTCCCCGGCCGCAAGGCCGGACTGGATGAAGAAACGAAGTCCGACCTGAAACTCGTATTTGACAACCTGCCCACGCTGGAGAACTACGGCGTGGAGACGTTTATTACCAGGAGCGGCTTCACCGTGAGGCTGAGCGAGGAAGAGTTCCTGCGCCTGCTCAAGTACATCAGGGACGTCGGAGGCATAAGGGCCGAACTCGGCCCCATCCGGGCCACACTAGAAACCGAAGAACCCGCAAGAATAATGAAAGCCATGGATAAAGTAGCGGGAGAAAAAACCGTTGACCCCTACGCCGTTAACCTGAAAATTCGAGTGCTGGAGAAATAAACCATTGAAATATCGCCACAACAGCGGACAATACCGTCCGCTGTTTTTCTATGAATACAGGGCGGGAACATGAGCAAAGTAATCGTCATCATCGGCTCCCCGCGCAAGGAGGGCAACTCGGACATATTGGGACGGCGCGTAGCGGAAGGCGCGCGCGAGGCGGGCGCAAACGTTGAGGTGGTTTACGTCGCGGACCTGAACATCAAGCATTGCACGGGCTGTCTCAGGTGCAACCTCGTCAAAAGGTGCGTTCTGCGGGGCGACGATTTCCCCGCCTTCGCGGAAAAGTTCACGGCCTCCGATGCGGCGGCATTCGTCACGCCCATATACTTCCACTGGATGAGTTCATACCTCAAGGATCTCATAGACCGCTTCCGATCGCTCATGCACGTGCAGATAAAACCGGACGACCTCGTACACACGCCCATGTCGAAAATGCCGCGCCGCTGTGCGTTCATCAGCGTGCTCGGTTCGCCGCGCGAGGATGACGCGCGGGCCGTAATGCGCTTCTTCCGCTACATCACCGAGATGTGGCACGGCGAAGTCGTCGGAGAGATGATAGCGACGAAACTGGCCGTCAGGAAGCAGGTCGGCATGAGCGAAAAGGAACTGGCCGAACTGTTCGACAAGATGGAACTCGGCGCGAACCTCGCGAAGCCATATTACCAGGCCTACCGTGACTGTCTCGCCCGCGCATACGATATGGGCCGCGCGCTCGCCGCGCATTGATTCACAACCACAGAGGACACGGCCCGCCCCGATGTATCGGGGGGCTTTACGGCCGGGGAGAGCGCGGAGAAACAAAGCCGCGATGATTGTCCGGTACACCCGAAGTACCTCCCACGGCGCAAATGCCTCATTTGAGGTTTTTCGCTTGACGCGGGGAAAACTAATGCTATCATACTCTCTTTTGTGGCGGAGATTGTCATGATTAACGCTAGATTTATTCCGTTCCTTTCAGCCCGAGCGACGCGACGGTACGTGGCTCTGGGCGCCATTCCGCATATCCTCGAAATGACATAGCGCCGGCCCCTCTCGCCGATTTTGCTTGAAGCGCCTTCGTTCTTTTGTGTTTCCGCATAGTTCCCGGAGATTCCGTTTCCATTTCCGACGATATTGTTGCAGAGGAATCATGTCAAAGAAAGTGATTATAATGGGCGCCGCGGGCAAGGACTTCCACACGTTTAATATGTGCTACCGCGGCAACAAGGATTTCGAAGTTGTGGCCTTTACCGCCACGCAGATACCGGATATCGATGACAGGCGCTACCCGCCTGTGCTTGCGGGGGACCTGTATCCCGAGGGCATCCCTATCCTGCCCGAAGAGCAACTGCCGGAACTTATCAAAAAGCATGACGTTGACAGGGTGGTGTTTGCGTACAGCGATGTTTCGTATGACTACATCGAAGGCAAAAAGAAGATAGTCGAAGACGCGGGCGCGAGTTTTGAACTTGCGCCGATTGAGGAGACGTTTATCCTCTCCGGCAAACCGGTCATAGCCGTCTGCGCCGTTCGCACAGGCTGCGGCAAGAGCCAGACCACCCGGAAGATATTGCGCATCCTGCGCGATAAGGGCCGCAAGGTCGTCGCCGTCAGGCACCCCATGCCTTACGGAGATTTATCGAAACAGATATGCCAGCGGTTCGCCACCATCGAGGACATGGAAAGGCATAAATGCACCATCGAAGAAATGGAAGAATACGAACCGCACATCGCAATGGGCGCGGTAGTCTATGCCGGAGTGGATTACGAGAAAATCCTGCGTGAGGCCGAGAAAGAGGCCGACGTTGTATTGTGGGACGGCGGCAACAACGATACCCCCTTCTTCAAGCCGAACCTGTTCATCACGGTGGCCGACCCGCACCGCGCGGGACACGAACTGACCTATTACCCCGGCCGCGTCAATTTCGAGCATGCAAACGTCATCGTCATTAACAAGATTGATTCCGCCGAGCAGCAGGGCATCGACACCGTTGTTGCGAATGCAAGAAAGCACAACCCCGGGGCCAAAATCGTAATGGCAAAGAGCCCGCTGACGGTAGAAAAGCCGGAACTGATAAAGGGCAAGCGCGTGCTGGTGATTGAGGACGGCCCGACGCTGACGCACGGCGGTATGAAAATAGGCGCCGGCATGGTGGCCGCCCGGCAGTATGAGGCGGGTGAAATAGTTGACCCGCGCCCCTATACCGTCGGCGCTATTACTGAAACGTTCCGGAAGTATCCGGATATAGGAACGCTTTTGCCCGCCATGGGCTACAGCCCGCAGCAGATAAAGGACCTGGAGGAGACCGTCAACGCATGCGAGTGCGATTCCGTGGTCATCGGCACGCCGATAGACCTGGGCAGAATAATCAAGATAGACAAGCCGTATACGCGCGTAATGTATGAATTGGAAGAAGTCGGCAGCCCCAACCTGGAGGAACTGCTGGCCGAGTTCTGAAAACGAGACGGCAGTGAGCGGCTTTTGCATTCGGAGAGCAATATGAACGACATCGTTAAAAGGGCCGGAAACATCCTTGCGCCCGCGCTGGTTTTTGATACGCCCCTTGTTGCGGTCAAGGGCGACGGTGCGACGGTTACATGCAGCAACGGCAAGACCTACCTGGATTTTTCATGCGGCACCGCCGTTGCGAATATCGGCTACAACCCGCCGCGGGTAGTCGAGGCGGCGAAGAGGCAACTGGAATCCTTCATGCACTCGGGTTGCGTCTATTACTACGAATCGCTGGTCCGTTGCGGCGAATCGCTTGCCGAGATAACCCCGGGAGACATCAACGCATTTTTCTTTTCAAATTCCGGCGCCGAAGCGGTCGAAGGCAGCATTAAACTTGCCAGATACGTTACCGGCAAGCCCGGCATACTTTGCTTCCAGGGCGCGTTTCACGGGCGCACACTACTCGCTACGGCGCTGACCACATCGAGCGCGAAATACCGCCGCCGTTACGAGCCGCTGCCGTCGGGCATCTACCGTGCGCCGTTCCCGTATCTTTACAGGCGTCCCGACGGCATGGACGAGGATACCTGCATTCAGCAGCACATCGACGCGATTGAAAAGATACTGCGGCACGAAGTTCTTCCCGAGCAACTGGCCGCCGTAATCATCGAGCCTATTCAGGGCGAAGGCGGCGTCGTGCCCGCCCCGAAGCGCTTTCTGCAAAGACTGGCGGAAATCTGCAAGGAGAGAGATATCCTCCTGATATTCGATGAAGTGCAAACGGGCATGGGACGCACCTGCCACTGGTTTGCGTCCGATTATTACGGTATCAAGCCGGACATCATGGCCGTGGCCAAGGGCATCGCCTCCGGCCTGCCGTTGAGCGCGGTATGCGCGTCGCGCAAAATGATGGACCAATGGCCTCCGGGAGCGCACGGCACCACCTTTGGCGGCAGTCCGGTCAGTTGCGCGGGCGCCGCCGCCACAATAGAGACGATACGCGAAGAGAACATGCTTGAAAAGGGAAAGGAAATCAGCAGGCATGCGATGAAACGCCTTCAGGCGCTGGCGGAAAAGTTTGACTGCATCGGCGATGTCCGCGGAGTGGGCTACATGATGGGCGTCGAGTTCGTCAAGGACCGTAAGACCAAAGAGCCCGACCCCGATACTCTGAAGGCGCTGCTGGACGGTTGCAGGGAGAAGCAGTTCATAATGATTAACTGCGGCCCGTTCGGCAACGTACTGCGCTTTTACCCGCCGCTGTGCACCACGCAGGAGCAAATGGACCGCGGCCTGGACATCATCGAGGACGTGCTCAAGGACATCCGCGGATAAAAAAATGGCCGGTCGAAAAATGGTCATAGTCGCCCTGGGCGGCAACGTGCTCATACGCGAGAACGAAAAGGGCACCGTTGAACAACAATGGCGCCATGCGGAAGAGATGTGCCGCCGCATATTCCCGCTCATTGAGCGCGGCCACAACATCGTTATCACCCACGGTAACGGCCCCCAGGTTGGAAACCTGCTTATCAAAAACGAGCAGGCCGCGCGTATCGTGCCGACCATGCCGCTTGACGTGTGCGGCGCGGACTCGCAGGGCGAGATGGGGTACATGATACAGCAGGCCCTGCTAAACGAACTGCGCAGAAACAACCTGCGCAGGTTCGTCGTGACCATGATTACACAGGTGCTTGTTGACGGGGACGACCCTGCCTTCAGAAACCCCGACAAGCCCATCGGGCCTTTCTTCGAGGAAGACAGGGCGGAACAGTTGCGGCGGGAGCAGGGCTGGCGGATGATCGAAGACAGTGGCCGCGGCCACAGGCGCGTGGTGCCTTCGCCCGAGCCGAAGCGTGTCATCCAGAAAGATATGATAAAGTTGCTCGCGGAGGCGGGGCACATCGTCGTTGCCTGCGGCGGCGGCGGCATACCGATTATGAAAGATAACGGCGGCGATTACGTCGGAGTGGAAGCCGTAATAGACAAAGACCGCGCATCCGGTCTCCTGGCATCGCTCATCGGCGCGGACATGCTCGTAATCCTTACAAGGGTGTCCCGCGTGGCGCTTAACTTCGGCACGCCCGAGCAGAAAGACCTCGGCAGGATGACGCTGTCGGAAGCAAGGCGCTACCTTGACGAGGGACACTTCGCCCCCGGAAGCATGCGACCGAAGATTGAATCGGCGATACGGTTTCTCGAAGGGCAGCCGGAAGGAACCGCCGTTACACGCGAGGTAATCATTACCGACCCGGAACACCTCGCCGAAGCGCTTGAAGGCAAGCACGGAACGCGCATCGTGCGCGACGAGTGACGTAGATACTGGATTCTATTGCTTTTTGATTGGATAAAGAAACACCCGGCACGGTGGCAGTCACCAATCTACGAGCCGGCCCCCCTGATAAATCAGGGGGTCTGCGCCCCGCCCGTTCCGGGTCCTCGCCCTGAGGACCCGTCAGGGTCCGAATGGGTAATTGGTGACAGCCACCTTTCGCGGCTCTTTAACCGGTCAACCTTCAATAGATTCCAGATGTAAGAGAGATGGCGTGTGATCACGGGCGGCATCAAGGCCGGGGGGCTGATACCTTATATCTGACATCTAGTATCTCATTACTCAAGTTGACTGACTTTTTCTGGATGATGGTGGGTGCTTGATTATAATCTGCTGTTTCACAACACCTTACGGTGACAGTCACCAATCTACGATCCGTTCCGACAAGGGCGGAACGGCT
>QNCA01000084.1 GCA_003644325.1 Planctomycetota bacterium | reverse complement strand
TTTCAGTCGCCGAAGCCGGCAAAAAGTCAGCCGGATCGAGCACGTTACTCAAGTTGACTGACTTTTGCTAACCTCGGTGACTGTCACTGATTACGGAATCTCGCGAGCCTGCCGAACGAGATTCGTAGATTAGTGACTGTCACCGTAAGGCCCGGCAAAATGGAAACTTATAGTCAAACATCCGGCATTGGCCGGAAAAAGTCAGTCAACTTGAGCACGTTACGTGTCGACGAGCATGCACCGGACCTGGGCCTCGGCCACGACCTTGCCGTCAACCTTGGCGCGGGCGTTCACCTGGCCGGTGCGGCTCTTTACCTTGCCGGCGACGGCTTCGAGTATCAACTGGTCGCCGGGCACCACGGTCTTGCGTATGCGGGCCTTGTCTATGCTCAGGAGCACGGCGGTCTTGCCGACGTTTTCCATCTTGCGCAGGAGCAGCACCCCCGCCAGTTGCGTGAGCGCCTCGAAGATAAGCACGCCGGGCATAATGGGCTGGCCGGGAAAATGCCCCTGGAAGAACGCCTCGTTGTACGTCACGTTCTTAATCCCCACCGCGCGCTTGTATCCGTCGAGTTCGATGACGCGGTCTATCAGGAGGAAGGGATAGCGATGGGGCAGTATTTTCTGGATTTCGCGTATTCCCAGCGAGGTCTCGTTGCGACTGCTCTGCTCGGATTCCCGGCGGCGTATCTCTTCCAGAATCTTCTTAACCAGTTTCATGTTCGTCGGGTGGCCGGACTTGTTGGCCACGACGTGAGCCTTCAGCGCGGCGTTGACCAGGTAGAGGTCCCCGAGCAGGTCGAGGATCTTGTGCCGGACGAACTCGTCGGGGAATCGGAGGTCGTTGTTGACCACGCCCTTGTCGCTGATTACAAGGGTATTTTCGTAGGAGGCGCCTTTCCCTAGACCCTGTTTTTGCAGTTCCTCCACCTCGCTGTTGAGGCAGAAGGTGCGGGCGGGGGCGAGTTCGCGCTCGAAGGAGTCCTCGTTTACCCTGACGGAGAAATATTGCGAGCCCACGGAGGGGATGTTGTAGTCGAGCGTGTAGGAGATTGTCAGGCCGTCGTCGCAGGGCAGCGCGACCAGCGTGACATCTTCTTCGGAGACGGCGATAGGCGACTTGACTTCAAATATCTTCTTGGGCAACTTCTGGGTTACGATTCCCGCTTCCTTGAGGAGTTGAACAAAGGTAAGGGAACTGCCGTCCCCGCCGGGCACCTCGGGACCGTTTATCTCGATAATGAGGTTGTCTATGCCCATGCCGTTGAGCGCCGCCATCAGGTGCTCGACGGTATGAACCTCCGCGCCCTCGCGCTTGAGCGAGGTCCGGCGCATGCGATAGGCGATGGAGTTGGCGTTGGCGGGGATGGACGGCTTCCCCCGCAGGTCCAGGCGCACAAAGTTCACGCCGGTGTCGGGGTCAGCCGGCTTGAAACGCACCAGGACCTTTTCGCCGGTGTGTATGCCCACACCCTCGAACTCAACCGGCTTCTTTATTGTCTTTTGATAGTTCATTCAATTTTCCGAGCTCTTCCTCGAGGTTTTTGACCCTTTCGAAGAGTTGTGGAAGTTTCCTGTGTAGTATCTGGATCCGGCGGTACTTCTCGTGGAGCATGTGGGGATAACCGGAGATGGCCACGTTCGAGGGGACGTCCTTGGTTACGCCGGCACGCCCCGCTATCATCACATTATCGCCGATCTTGATATGCCCCTGCGTGCCCACCTCGCCCGCGATCATGACGTTCTTGCCGATTTCACAGGAGCCCGATATCCCCGTCAGCGCGGAGATGAGGCCGTTCTCTCCGATGCAGACGTTGTGGGCTATCTGGACCAGATTGTCGATCTTCGTGCCCTTCTTGATGATGGTCTTGTCAAAGCGCGCCCGGTCGATCGTGGTGTTGGCGCCGACTTCAACGTCGTCTTCCAGTTCGACGATGCCCGCCTGGGGAATCTTCCGCCGAACGCCGTCAACGGTGGCATACCCGAAGCCGTCACAGCCGATGACCACGCCGCTATGCAGTATGACCCGGCTGCCGAGTTTGCACCTCTCGCGGATTGTGACGTTCGGGTAGATGCGGCAGTCGTCGCCTATTTCGGTGAAATGACCGATGTAGACGTGCGGGTAGATGACCGTCCGGTTGCCTATGCTCGCGCCGTCTTCCACGACCGCGTAAGCGCCGACGTGCACGTCTTTGCCCAGTCGTACGTCCCGTCCGACGACGGCGGCGGGGTGCACGCCCGGCTTCAGACTTATCTTTTCGGGCGCAAAGGCCTTGACGATTTCGGCGAACGCGACATCGGGGTTCGCAACCCTTATGTAGGCCTTCAGGTCGTTGGATCGCTCGAAGTTTTTCCGAACGATCACCGCCGTGGCGCGCGATGTCTCTATCATCGCCTCATATCTCCTGCTCGCGGCAAACGTGACATTCCCCGGGTTCGCATTGAGCACATCGGCCACGCCGGTTATGACGGCGCCGGCATCGCCCAGCACCTCGCCATCGATCATGGCGGCAAGTTCGCCTACGGTTTTCTGCACATCACTATCCTCGAAAAAACCAGGGACATCATTCGGCCGGGAGGGCCTTTTTGACGTCTTCGGTGATATCGATTACCGTGTCGTCCGCATACAGGATGGGCCGTATGTCTATCATGTAGCGGTGAGACATGAGGTTGCCTTCCTGCCTGGCCAGCGCCCATGTCTCCTCGTCGATGCCGCCGTGGCGCCAGAAAACCATGTTGACGCCTTTTTGGGAGGCAACCTTTTCGATGGCGGAGACGATGTCTTTGTAAACTTCCTCGAGGTCCTGCATCTGCATCCGTTTGACCTTGCGCTCGAACTGTTGCCAGCGTACGGCGAGTTCACGCTCCCTGGGCACTATCTTCATTTGCTCATCCCACCACTGTTCGCTATCCTTGGGCATTCTTTCCTGCTTTTGTTTTCTTTCATTGATGGTATCCTGCACGGTTTCGAGTTTGCTCCTTTCCCGCCTGATGAAGTCTGCACGGCGCTGCTTCAGGTCCGCGGTCTTCTTATAGTTATTTACCACTTTCTCGAGGTCCACCACCGCCACGGCGGGGCGTGAGGCCAGGCGGCGCTCCAGGTCCGCAACGCGCTCCTCGAGCGTATTTCCGCGGGTCTCGAAATGCGTAACCCGTGGAGACAGGCCCGCCAAAACCGGCGCGACAACCACGCACGCCGCAATCAGAACGACAAAACCGTATCGGGACATCAGCGCTCTCCTTTGCTCTTGACAGAAACGAAACGCGCCCCACGCGCGCCCCATTATAGTTTAACACCGCACCGGCCGCCGCGTCAAATCGTTATGACGAACGAGAAGCATGCAAGGATTCTTGGCGTCCCCGATTCGCGGCTGTCAGGCGTGGACGGCATCTTGCATGCTTTGGATGTTCCTGCTTGCCCGGATCAGCACAAGCCCGGTCGCTTGAGTATTTCAGAAATTCGTCCCTATTGTGAAGGAGACAACCTCCTCATCGTCATCGTCGTCGGCCCTGATGGGGAAGCCGAAATCCAGCGCGATCGGTATGGGGATCTGGGGGCTGAAGATGCGTATGCCGAAGCCCGCCGAGGCGCGCATGTTTCCGAAATCCGCCGTGTCCTCGTTGACCGTGCCGAAGTCGAAGAAGAGCACCCCGCGGATGGAATCGCCCGCGACGGGGAAGGAATATTCAACGCTTCCGTACAGGGTGGTGTCGCCGCCGACGGGGTCGCCTCTCTGCATGGGGCCGACGCCCCGGTAGTCAAACCCGCGCAGGTTGTTGGCTCCGCCCAGGAAGAACCTCTCGTATATCGGCGAGTCGCCGGTGATGAAGCCCACCTCCCCCTCGAGTTTGATTATGTGTTTGTAGCCGGCGTCGTCCTCGTAGATGGTCCTGTAGCGGGTAGAACCGAAGGCGAACCTCACCAGTTCGAAATCGCCGAAGATAGGCTCGATAGAGGCAAAGGACCGGTAGCCGCCGTATGGCTTGAAAAAGCGGTCTATCTTGCGGGTGTCCTTGGTCAGGCTCATTCTCAGCGCGACGAGGCTGTTGGAGCCTTCGACATCCTTGACGTCCCCGGGCGACCAGAAATCGACGTTATCTATATCCACCTGCTCGATTCTGAAATTCAGGCCTATGCTGTACCGTTTCGGCAGGCGGCGGCCGAGGCCCATGTTGAAGCCCTGGCGGTCTTCGTCGAAGGACTCGCGCTCGCGGTCCCACATGAAAAGGCTCAGGCCCATTGAAGTGGGCGTGCCGAAGAGGTATGGCTCGGAGAAGTTGACGCTGTAACGGCTCGACTCCGTTCCGGGCTGGGCCGAGATGGAGAAGTATTGACCCGCGCCGAGAAAGGCCGTCCGGTCGACGAACATGTCCCTGAGGTCCTTCGGCAGGTCTGCGATATCGAAGTTGGGCCGGATGAGGGATACATCCCCCAGGACGCCCTCGTTTGACGATATCGCCGCGCCGAAACGTATCCTTCCGAAACTTTCGCTCTCCTTCACCTCTACGTGAACGTCGCGCACGCGGCGGCCGTCTTCGACGCGCTCCTCCTTTTTGGGCGCGATTCGTATGGTAACATCCTGGAAGTAGCGGTCCTGGTAGCCGCCCAGCCTGGCCAGGCGCGCGCGGCTGGCCTCTATTTCCGACATGCTGAACTTCTCGCCGGGCGCGAACGACAACTCCCTGCGTATTACTTTGTCCTGCGTGTACGTGTTGCCGCGCACATATATGTTGCCTACGTAGACCTCCCGGTTTTCCGTGATGTTGAAATAGAGGTCCACTATCGGCTCGTCCTTGTGATAGACGATGGTGGGATTTTCCGCGGTCTCTCCCACGACCGCGTCGATGTAGGCCATGGCGGCGTACATCTTCTTGATGGTCGCCAGATCGGACACGTAATCGGACACCTTGAAGGGCGCTTTCTCCTTGAGCCGCAGTCGCGACTTTATTTCGTCCTCCGTGAAATAGCGCACGCCCCTGAAGTGTATCTTGCCAACATGGAACAATTCATGCTCTTCTATATATATTGTGATGTACATGTCCGTGCGGGACTCGTTGTACTCTATCTTGCCTATCCCCACGACCACGTTGAGGTAGCCCTCCGAGCGGTAGAACTTGGCTATCCTCTCCAGGTCCTCTTTGAGTATGTTCTCGCTGTAAACGCCCTTGGCCAGAAGGCCGAAAAGTTTCCGCCGTTTGGTGTTCATCAGCGACATCAGTTTCTTGTCGGAGAAGTGATAGTTGCCGATGAAACCGACCCTGCGCACTCTGACCAGGGGGCCTTCCTCCACCACGAACAGCACAACGCCGTTCTTGTGGCCTTCCACGGGCGCGGAGACGCTGACGAAGAGATAGCCTTCCTCATGATAGAGAGACTCTATACGGCGGGCGTCCTGGTGAATGGTGGGCAGGCTGAGCGGTTGGCCGACGCGCGTGTGAATCACCGACATCAATCTCTCGGCATCCATCGCCTTGAGGCCGATGAGTTTCACGCTTCGCACCTCGATGTTCTCTTCTACCTCGACCAGCAGGCGGACCCGCCCCGGACCCACGGGCTGCTCGCTGTAACGGTAGCGGAAGAGTATCTTTGCCTCCTGCATGTCCAGCAAGACCTGGCTGATCGCGGCCCTCTTGCTGAATCCGCCGGTGGCTTCGAATATCTTCTCTCTTATCTGGTCGGCGTAAATGGCCTCGGTGTACTTGTCCCTGCTGACGTATGTGCCCCAGCGCACAACAAGGATTTCCGCTATCCTGTCGCCTTCCGCGGCAAGCGCCCGCCCGGAAGCAAACGCCATCACCACCGGAAACAACAAGAACAAAACCGTTGCGTTTCTCGCTTTCATCCTCTACTCCGCCCTTGTGATTCGGTTGCAACAGAGTCGCTGTCTTCCTGTTCCGCCGGGACGGCCTTAAAAGGGCGCCGTGGCTTCCGCAGGACGCTGGTAACCGGAAGGTCGAGCTCCCTCATCGGGCTGGCGGGCGAGGTCGGCGAACTTCATGTGCTGGCTGATGAATGCCAGCGGCACGGTGCCGGTCGGACCGTTGCGCTGCTTCGCTATTATCACCTCGGCCTTGCCCTTGACCGCTTCGTCCTGAGACTTGTAGTATTCCTCGCGATAGAGCAGCATGATGACGTCGGCGTCCTGTTCCAGCGCGCCGGACTCGCGCAGGTCGCTCATGCGGGGGCGGTGCCCCTCGCGGGCCTCGACGGCGCGGCTCAACTGCGCAACCGCCACCACGGGCACGTTCAACTCCCTGGCGAGTCCCTTGAGCGAGCGGGATATCTCGGCGATCTCCTGTTGGCGGTTCTCCTGGCGTTTGCCGATGCGCGGCACGTTCATCAATTGCACGTAATCAACAATGAGCAGTTGAATATCTTCCTTTGATTTCAGGATCTGCATAAAGGCCCTTGCGAAATATATTCATCAGATCGTAAATTCGTTCATTGAGATTTTTCATTTGACTACTGTTTTGTGGATACAGCTT
>QNCA01000083.1 GCA_003644325.1 Planctomycetota bacterium | reverse complement strand
TTCAGAAGGGCCACCAGGCCTATCAGGGTGCCGACCATTCCGAAGGCCGGCGCGTACTTGCCCATCGCTTCAAATATCTTGCGGCCGTTGTCATGACGGGCGATGATGTTCTCCAGTTCCGTATTCATTATGTCCGAGATGAGTTCCGGGTCCGCGCCGTCCACCGCCAGTTGCAGACCCTTTACCAGAAATTCGTCGTCGAGGTCCTTCGAGGCCTCCTCCAGCGCGAGTATGCCGTCGCGCCGGGCGATCTCCGCGAATCCCACGAGCGTCTTTATCAACTCTTGGGGGGGGCGGGTTTTGGTCAGAAAGACCTTCTTTGCCACGGACACGGCTGCCTTTATCTTGTTCATGGGCAGGCTTATCATCGTTGCGCACAACGCCCCGCCGATTGTCACGGCGAACGACCCGGCGTTTATGAACTCCGAGCCGCCCTTGGCGTCCATGACACCGTAGAACAACAGCCCTATACCCACCAGGATTCCCAGAATTGTCGCTGTATCCATGAAAGAGGCCTCTCTAAGGCGGACTAATCGGGCAGCAACCGCTCAGACCGCCTGAATTCGATAACCCGGCGAATTACCTCGTCCGCGTCTTCGCGCACTATCACCTTCTCCTGATCCCTCAGGGTGATGATAGTATCGGGCGTTTCCTCGATAAACTTTATTAGGTCGGAGTTTAGAACAAACTCCCGTCCGTTGAGCTTCGTCAACTTGACCATGGTATCACCGTTCGTTGGCTCCCCTCCCATATGGGCACGTACCGGGCGGGGGGGTCTTTCGTCGTGAAAAGCGGCCGGGGGCCGCCCCACCGACAGCCCTTAACGGGCGCTTCAACGCCGGCGGGACGACCTCTCAATCATCACATCGACTACAGCATGTTTACCAGTTCCTGCATCAACTGGTCCGCGGTGGTAATCGTCCGCGCGTTCGCCTGGAACGCACGCTGCCCGACTATCAGTTCGGTAAACTGAAACGCCAGGTCCACGTTTGACTCCTCCAGGAAACCGCTCTGAACGACGCCGCGTCCGAAGGTGCCCGGTATGCCGATTATCGGCTGGCCGGAGTTCACGCCCTGGCGGAACACGTTGCCGCCCTGGTCCAGCAGGCCGTTCGGGTTGGCGAAACGCGCCAGCACTACCTGCGCCAGTGTGCGCTGCTGGCCGTTGTCAAACACCCCTGTAACTACTCCGTCCCCGCCGACGCTGTAATCAATCAGCGTGCCCTCTTCAAACCCATCCTGGTTCACCATTGCCACATCGGACAGGTTCGAAACCACGCCGTTGGCGTCTTGGCTCGCGCTGAAGCCGGTGACCGTGCTGAAGTCCGGGTTGAAGATGAAGGTGGGGTTCGCGCCGCTGCCCGTCAGGTCAACCTCTATCTGGTCCGGCGAAGATGAAACGAACTGGCCCTGCGTGTCGAAACTAACCGTGCCGGAGCCTACTGTGCGGCTGGTGCCCCAGTTGTCGTTGGATTCCGCGAAGTAGCGGAACGTGCTGCCGGCGTCGGACGCCGACTGGAAGACAAACGTGAAAGACACAATCCGCGGCGTTCCCAGTGAATCGTACACCAGGGCGTTCGTGCGCGTGCTTTCGCCGTGGGCCTGGGCCAGTTCCTGGAACATCATCAGCCGCCTGCCGTTCGCGGTTATCTCCAGGTTGTCAAGGCCGTTCATAATGCCGGCGTTGCCGGAGATGCGAATCTGTCCCGCGCCCGAGGCCGCGTCAAGGCCCGCGCCGACTCCGCCCAGTGAGACCTCGGCGGCCTCATTCACGGCGAACGTGTCGCCGGTCTGCGGCATCCTCGTGAGGTCATCCACGAAGGTCAGCGTATCGCCGACCACGGTGGCTATCTCAACTATCTCGCCGGCGGCGTTGCCCGACAGAAACCTGATGAAATCACCCTCCTGGACACCCATCGCCGCGTAATCGACTGCCGTGTTCTGCAGACTATTCGCGGTCACCGTGTAGGTGCCGCCGTCGGCAACGGTCATTATCGTGCCGTTGACGGGTGTCGGTACCGGGTTGGTCGCGTCCAACCGCTCGGCCCCGTAGGTCTGGTTGGCGGGGTCGGAGTTAATGCCCAGCCTGCCTTCCAGGAAGTTCAGGAAATCACCCAGCGTCGCCCCGCCGCTTGGGGGCGGGTCGCCTATTGTAAATCTCGCCACGGGCAGCGTGCCGTTGCCTTTATCGCAGGCGATTTCGATTACGTCGCCTATCTGCAGGCCCAGCGGCACCGGGCCCGTGCCGGGGTCGGTCTGCAAATCCGTCAGCAGCGTGTCCAGAACCGCCTCGGTCCCCGTGCCGTCATACAGCGTCTCGCTCTCGAGCACGGTGCCGGAGTTGGCCACGTCGCCACCGCCGTTGAGGTTCCCCGCAAAGAACGCCTCATTGGTCTCGCGGGCTATCCTCAATTCGCCGACGGGAATGTTAATGCCTTGAAGGTCGCCTCCCTGAATCAAAGTAAACGTCTCGAAGTCCGCCTGGTACCCCTGCACTATGTAACCGGTCGCAGGATTGTGCAGCAGGTTCTGCGGGTTGATTGTAAAAGAGCCGTCACGCGAGTAAACAGGCGAGCCCTGTTCGTCGGTGAGCACGAAGAAACTTGACGCCAGGTCCCCCCTGTCCTCAATCGCCAGGTCGCTTGCAAGCCCGGTAGCCTCCAGCGAACCGCGCGAAAACTCGCGGTCTATCGAGGCGACCCTCACCCCCCGGCCCGTCTGAACCGGGTCCACGCCGCCCAAAAATCCCTGCGGCGCGGTACCGAAACTTGTCGTCTGACTCAGCATCGTCTCGAAATTGACGCGTGACTGCTTGAAGCCTACCGTATCTACGTTGGCGATGTTGTCGCCTATTACGTTAATGCGCTCCTGCTGCGCTCTCAGGCCGGAAATGCCTGCGTTTAATGCGCCTATAAGAGCCATAACTTACCGTTCCTTTCCGGGTGGGCCCGCATTGCAAGACTTTCGCCCTTTTCGTCTTGTCAAACCTCGGGGTTGCCCCCAACGACAAGAAGCGCGAAAAGTAAAAGACCCGCGAAGCGGGCGGCCTCCCCTTGCGGGGTCCAGCCGTTACACCCTCTAATGGTTAAGTTTTGCTGCTGTCAGGTACAAACACGACGCTGTCGATGTTAGTCACAATGCGCTCGTTCAGCGTCCGCGTATCGAGCGCGGTCAGCACCGTGCGATTAGGCACGTTTACTATAAACCCGATATCCTTCATCAAAAGCAGCGCCTCGCGTGAGCCTTTGGACGCCGCAACGTCCCCCGCATCACGCAGGTTCTTCAGGTCGCCGTCATCAAGCGCTATCCCGCGTCCGCGTATGCGCTCCTGCGCGTGCGCGCTGAACTTCAGCGAGCGCGCACCGTCCACCCGGCGCTTGAGCAGGTCGTCGAACGACTCCGCCCCGCGCGCGGGACGCGGCTGTTGCGCCCGCCCGAGTTGATGAAGTTGTCTCAGTCCCGTTATCCGCCCGACCATGTTCACTGCTCCTCGGCAGGCGGAACGTACGGCTCGATTCCGAGCACGTTGCCGATTGGAACCGTGAACCCGTCAACTACCAGGTTCACACTGTTGCGGTCGATCTTCACGCGTTCGACGAGTCCCTCCACAGGTTCGCCCGCGGCGTTCGTGCCGGTTATCCGGCGGCCTATAAGCGTCCCCGCCGCCGCGACATCCTGACTGCGGAGCAGCGTCGCGAAACCTTCGGACAACTCCGAAGAGGCCCGCAGCGACTCTATCTGAGCCATCTGACCGGCCATGTCCGAGTTGCTCATCGGCTCCATCGGGTCCTGGTAGGACAACTCCGCCACGAGTATCTTCAGGAACTCGCCGCGTGAGATCGTGGCGCGGGCGCTCTCGCTCTGCAGATGCGTCGCGCCGTCCGACCTTGTCACTGAACTCATTGCACTTGTTGGATCCATGACATCCTCCGTAATGGACTACGCGAAGTAGTCAACTAATGATGTGCCCGCGGCCATCCGCTGCTTCTCCGCGAACGGGTCATAGTCTTCTTCTTCCTCTTTCTCCGAGGAGAAGAAACCCGCCCGGGAGAAATCCCCGAACGGCTCGCGCTCATCCGTGAACGCGGGCTGGCCTGCCTCGTGCTCCACTGTAATGTTGAAGCCTTCGACTTCGATGCCCTGGCTCTCCAAGGCGGCCTTCAGGTGCGGCAGGTTGCTGCTGATGACGTGGCGCGCCGCCTGGGTCTGCGTTTCGAACGTCGCGTTCAATACGCCGTTCTTGACGGACAACTCAATGCGGACGCTGCCCAGCCGCGGCGGCTGAAGCAATATGCGCGCCTCGCTTTGACCGCGCCGCACTGCCATGCTCATGGTCTTGACGATCCTCTCGATCGTCTCGACCTGGTCCACGCGCAGTACGCCGCGCGCGCCGCCGAGTTCCCGGGCGAATTCGCCCCTGTGGGCCTCGCCGCCTTGTCCGACCGCTTCCGATCGCACCTGCGACGCGGCGCCGCTGTCACTCCCGGCGGAGCCGCGGCCATCGAAGAACATCGTTCGACCTTCGGCCTCGCCGTTCGTTACCGGCACATTGACCTCGGCCGGACCGGCCTGCGGCGCGTCCTGAAACTCCGCCGTCACCTTCGCCGCGTGCTCGCCGTCATTGTCGTAATTGACGGCATGCACGAGCGCCTCGGGCGCTTCGAACGGAACCGCGTTGAAGCCTCCCTGCGCCTGCACGGGAGCCGTGTCCAGGAGGGCCGTGTCCGCGGGGGCCGTGTCCGGCGCTTTCACCGGCTCTCCGGCTGTCTGCCGCGCCTCCGGATTGACGAAAACGCCATCCGGCTTCGCCGGATTGGGTTTCGGGTCCGCGCTTTGCGCCTCTTCATTCACGACGCCGTCCGAAGCGGAAGGAACAAACTCGTCAACATCCGCGACGGCCGTGTCCTCCATGACTGTCGGCTGGACATCCGTCTCGACAGCGACAGTTGCAAAAGTCCGCGGTTCTCCAGAAACCGCGCTCTCCGTGAGGGGCGGCGCGGCCTGCGACTGCCCCGTCAGATTCGACGCCGCGAGGTCAGCCTCCGAAGCAGGCGCTACCATACCCCCCGCCTGTGAGGCGTCCGGGGTCGGCACAGCGCCCTCGCCTGCAAAGCCCTCCGGCATTACGGCGGCCTGACCGGCCGTACCGGCGTCAATCGGCGGAGCCTCGCTCAACAGCGTCGCGACATCCGACCCGACGGTGACACTGTCGGCGGTGAAGGTCTCCGCTTGCAAGGTCACCTGCGCGCCGGGCAGGACCGATGGTTGCGCCTCGGTCTGTTGTGCCTCCTGTACGCCGACGGACACACCTTGCGCAGAGACGTTCCCGCCGGTTACATCGAAGGCCGGCGAAACAATGTCGGGCGCTATCGTCGCCACGGTGGCGACTGGAACGCTGTCGGTGACCCGGACCTCCGCGGCCGTGTCGTCGTCCCCGGAGGGTTCCACGGCCTCTGCGGCGGTTTCATCCGCGACTGCCGCATCGGCCGGAACCCGGCCGGTCGCGCTCTCCGCACCCGGCACGGCGGCTTCGTCCCGCGGCGGCGCGTCGTCATCGGTTCCGACTTCGTAACGCCTGTCGCGCTCCACGGACGCGCGCGGCTCTCCCGCCGCGCGGCCGCTTGGTCCGGCGGCTTCCGGCTCGGTGTCGCACGCAGGGGAAGGCTGCCGGGCGGTGTCGTACACCGCCGCCTTGCGAGACGACGCAGCGTCGTCGCCCGCCTCGGGCGGGCGCCCCGCCGACACGCGGCCCCGCGCCTGCACTTCAACGCGTTGCATGCCAGTGTCGGCCGCCGGCCTGATGAGCGCCTCCAGGACATCGTCGAAGACACTCGATATGCCTCTGACCGGCGCCGCCATCCGCAAACCCGGCCCGTATGGGCCGTTGACCTGTGTTACATTTCCCGTTTGTTGCATGTGATATCACCCCCTTTCGAACGGGATAAAGGAATTCTTGCGGTGACAGTCATTAATCTACGATCCGTCCCCCGATTCCATCGGGGGAACGGCTCCGTAATTAGTGACAGTCGCCAATACCGGGCATAAGCCCGGTCAACTCAAGTAAATAATTATCATGGATAATTTGACGATGGCGTATTGCGGCATACGAGCGCACCGCACACGCGTTTGGACGCGCAGAAGACCGCGCGGTTGCATCAGTTGCTGACCGTTCCCGTTCCGTGGTCGGGCTCAAACTCGTCGAGTTTGTTCAGCAACTCCGCTCCCCTCCGGCCTTCCGTTGCCTTGGCGGGATACTTGTTCAACTCCGCGATGATTTCCGTCAACACGGATGATTTCATTTGCCTGAAATAACGCAGTATTTCCTTGTCGTCCCAGTTGTTGACGGTCGCGGCGGCGGCGGCCGGCTCCATCCTCTGGAGCACTTCCAGGTTCTTCCTGAACCCCTCGTCGCTTACGCCTTCCGCGAACTCTTTCTTGGCCTTTTCGAACTCCTGTTTCCCCGTTTCGAAGGCCGCGCGTTCGGCCTTCAAT
>QNCA01000082.1 GCA_003644325.1 Planctomycetota bacterium | reverse complement strand
TTCTCCAGATCGCGCAGCGCCTCGCGCAGGCGCAGTTGCAACTGGTAGTTGTACTCGTCCTGTGCCGTGCCGTAGATCTTTACCGATGCGGCGGTGCCGCTGACCTTGACGGTCTTGGTGAAGATCTGGGAGTATGCGTTGCGGCGGGCGCGCGCCCGCTCCAGGCTCGCCCCGGCGTCGCCGCCTTCCAGCGCCGCGTTGCCCAGGATGTTGATTATCTGCCCGTCGGCGATGTCCGCCTGGGTCGTGCCGCCGTAGCCGCGCGTTACCGTGGCCTCGGCGCCGTTCACCGCGGTGACCAGTATCCTCTCACCGGAGCCCTCGGGCCTCAGCAGGTCGCCCACTATTACGGTGACGTTCGAGGGGAAGTCGATGGTGTCGTCGCCGATGAGCGCCTGGCTCTGGCTGGCAAAGCGGTTGGGATTTAGAGTATCCTCAATCCACTCGTGCTTCGTGCTGAGCGCCGGGTACTCGGCGTCGCCGATGATGTCCAGCAGGGGCGTCTCATCGCGCGCTATCATCGCAATGAGGTCCGGCGTTACATCATCGTAGATGGAATCGAAGTCGTCGTAGGTTGCTCTTCCTGTAAAAGCCATGTCTTGCTCCTTGCAATTGCCGTTGTCGTTTGGCGGAGGCCCGTTTTAGCGGGCCGACTTCTGTTTTGCCCGTGCAAGTTCCGCCTGGTATCTGGCCACGTTTTTGATGCTCGGGTTTTTCATGGCATCGTCCCGGGCCGCTTCAAGCGGGTTGGGTGCGGAGCCTGCCAGGGCCGCCTCGGAACCGAAAGGCTGCGGCTTGGGCCGCCTGAACAGATAGGGCCGGGTGCGGCGCAGCGATTCTATCGCCTCGCCGATGCCCCTGACGGTGTCGGTCTCCTGTTCAATTTCCGCATTGCTCAGGTCGGCCAGGCGGTATGCGTCCTCCGGATGCGTCACGCCGGCCTTGACGGCTTCGTCCAGGAACGCCGTCTTCAGCATAAGCGCGTGGTTCCGGGCGTTGAGCGCGTCGGCCTCCCGGGCCAGTCTTCGCGCTTCGATTCGCCTGTTTTTATTTTCCTCGCGGAGGGACTTCACGTATTCCGCGGAGAAAGTTGCGCCATCCTCCCGGGGAGGCGTCTGTTCGCCCGGCGCATCGCTTGCGGCCGGGGACGCTTCACGCGCGGTTCTCGCGTCTTCCTGGGTCTCGTCGGTCATTTTCATCATCCCTTCATGGAATCAGATGAAGTTTAATCCGCGCCGGACACGTCGTACGGCGCCTTGTATTCTTGTGAAACCTTCAGCCATTCCTCTTTTGCCTCGTCCTCCGTCGCGAACCTGTCGGGGTCGTCGCGCATCCATATCCGCCACGGCGTGGTCAGCCCCTTGCCGAGCATGAATTCATCCTTTGCAATCTGCTCATGTACGCTCAGCGGGAAGCGCGGCTCGGGGTAATCGACCCTGTAATCGAAGCGTTGCGTGTCGGGGTCGAAGTGGAAATCCTCCTCGAACTCATTCAGCACCCTCAGCGTCACGTCAACCAGTTCCCGCTCCGCCGGGGCGAAGAGGCGCATCCGCTCCTTGCGGTCCTCGGTAATGGGGATGTTCTCCGCGACGATCGCCACGCCGCTCGCGGCGGCGGCCTTTACGCGGACCGCCGACTGGGGTATCCTGTTGGCGAGCAGCAGGTGCTCTATGTCCGCCTCGATGTCCGCGAGAAGGTCCCCGATGGGCGCGTCGGGCGAGACGAACTCCAGCCCCGCCTCCGTGCCGGGAGGCACATCAATGGCAACGGCGCGCTTCGGCGAGAAGACCAGTTCGCGGCCCGGCGTCGGATTCTTAATCACCGGGATGCCGAGGCCCTGGTAGATGATTGTCTCGAGTTTGTGGGTCAGTTTGTTGTTGATGGCGCAGTTGGCCAGGGCGATGTCCCGGCCGCGGCCGCAGGTGAAGAAGTTGTCGAAATCGACGCGGTCGCAGAAGAACACCAGGGGGATAACGCCCATACCGTGCTTGCGGCGCTCGGACTTGACCTCCCGGCCGTTGACGACCTTCGTGAACTCGTCGCGCGTCCAGATGTGCGCCATGTGCACCAGCCGCTGCGGATGCTCGGGGTCACGCGCGGTCCACCTCAGGACGGCCGCGCGGGGATGCCGCGGGGCGTCGGGATTTTCGATGACGCGAATCTTGTCAGGCGTGAAAAGCCAGAACGTCAGCCGCCCCGTCTCCCTGTCGTAGGATGGCCTGAGCGCCACGGTACCGGTGAGGCGGGTCATCCTGTCAACGGTGTGCATCGTGGCGTCGATGGCGCTCTCGCGCCAGACGCGCGCCATGCGCTCCTCGACGTGCGGAAAGTCGGACCTGAAAATCCTGCGCGGAGCGTCCCTGTAGAGACCGGAGAGGACGTCGATTATCGTGCGCGTGAGATTCAGTGTGGCCTTCCAGCGGCGGGCAAATTCTTCGACCGTTTCGTCGGGATAGCGGTCGATGAATTGTTCCTGGCGGCCTGCGTACATTTCCTTGAGGAACCATGCCTCCTCTTCACGCGCGGCGTCGCCTCCCCGGAAGACGTTAAGCGGGCTGAAGAGCGTGGTGCGCGGGCCGGTCCGCATGTACCAGTCGTTTCGATTGGCCAGCGCGATTGCCTGTTCGATTAGTCCCATTTGTGTCCCTCGAAAGAAATCCCAAAGGTTCCGGTGCTCGCCTCACAAGCCCGAAGGCCCTATTCAACGTTTATAGAGTTACGAACAGCGGGATGGCGGCGGGCAGGGGAACCTGCCTCCTGGAATTCCCCCGTGCGGCGCGGCTTGGGCGGAAGTGGAAAAAATTCGGCGCCGCTTCTTTTGGCCCCGGATTGCGGCTTCGGGTCCGGCCTGTTGACCGACCCCGCGGCCCGGCGTATAATCGCCCGCAAATCATCAGGAGGTCGAGATAATGCCGGCAAGACTGCGAGACGACGGCCGCCGCGCGGGCGAGATGCGGCCGGTCAGGATAAAGCGCAACTACACCAGCAACGCCCCGGGTTCGGCGCTGATTGAGATGGGCAATACGACGGTGCTGTGCACGGCCAGCGTGACCGCGCGCGTGCCGCCGTTCCTCTACAGAACCGGGCGCGGCTGGGTGACGTCGGAGTACGGCATGCTGCCCGGTTCCACGCGTGAGCGCAAGCCGCGCGAGGAACGCATGGGGCGCGTGGACGGGCGCACCGCGGAGATACAGCGCCTCATAGGCCGCTCCATGCGCGCCGCGGTGGACACAACCCTGCTTGGCGAGCGGACCATCTGGATAGACTGCGACGTGCTCCAGGCCGACGGCGGCACGCGCACCGCCGCGATTACAGGGGGGTTTGTGGCGCTGGTGGACGCGCTGCGGTGGATGAAAAAGGAGCAATTGATAGATACGCTTCCCCTGCTTACAAAGGTGGCGGCCGTAAGCGTCGGCATGCTCGACGGCCGCGCGATGCTGGACCTGACATACGGCGAGGACGCCGGCGCGGACGTGGACATGAACGTGGTAATGACCGGGCGCGGCGAGTTGATAGAGATACAGGGCACCGCAGAGCGGAGACCGTTCAGCGAGGCGGACCTGTCGAAGATGCTGGCCGCCGCGCGACGCGGCATAAAGCAGTTGATGGCCATCCAGGCGCGCGTCCTGAGACTGCGCTCGGTTGAGTAAGAGACGGCATCCATGAGAAACGACAAAGGGATTTCACTATCGGTGCGCGGCATATTCAAGATTGTGCTGTGCGCATGCGTGCTCCTTGCAGTAACGGCGGGCGCCGCCATCCGTACCCATACGCACCCAGCCTGCCTGTATGGGTTCCGGGCGGGCCAGCACTTGGCGGGCCGGCGCTTGGCGGGCCAGCGCTTGGCGGGCCGCGCTGCGGCGGCCGATTTGCCCGCCGTCGGCGACCTGCGCGCAAAACGGGCCGCGCTGCGGCGCGAAGAGATAGAGAAGCGGGAAAGGGATGAGGCGCGCAGGTGGGCCGCGGCACGCCAAAAGGGCGTTCTCTTCGTCAAGACTATCAAGAAGTCCGGCGAACTGGACAAGCGCATCGACGTGGTGATATTCGCCGACGGGTTCAGGAAGTCGGAACTCAGGAAATTCAGCGCCGGCGCCTCGCGCACGGCCTTGCAACTGCTCCGGACCTACCCCTACAGCGACTACAGGAATTACTTTAACTTTCACGCGGTAGGCGTGGCATCGCGCGACAGCGGCGTGAGCGCCGCGGGCCGGCCCAGAGATACGGCCTTCGGCTCCAGGCTGCTGGAGCGGAACATGCTGGTGGCGGACTTGCGGCGGCTGGAGGATTACAGCGGACTGGCGCCGGACATGGACCTGGGCATAGTGCTGGCAAATACGACGATGCGCAAGGCGCGCTCGACGGCCGCGGGGCCTTACGTGACGCTGCGGCTGGGAGGGAGGTTCGGCCGCACCGTGGCCCACGAACTGGGCCATGCCTTCGGCAACCTCGCAGACGAATACGTGGAGTTCAAGGGCGCTGATCCGAACCGCAGCGAGCCCTCCCGTGTCAACGTCACCGCCGAGAGCGACCCGAGGAAGGTGAAGTGGCATTACTGGATAGAGGCGACCAAAGGAGCGGTCAACCTTTACGAGGGCGCGAACCTTTACGAGAAGGGCTACTACCGTCCCGAGCGGCAATGTCTCATGCGCTCCGGCAACAAATTCTGCCGGGTATGCCTCGAGCAGATGATACGGCGCATGCACGAGAGCGTGCCGCCCATCGACGCGGCCTGCCCCATGGAATACGCCGTTGAGACGGCAAAGGACGGCAGCGCCGGGTTTGCCGTTCGAGTCAACGCAACGAAGACCAGCCCGGTCCTCGTGGAATGGTACGTGGACGGTGTGCTCGAGCGCAGGGGCTCGAACGCCTTTACCTTTGACGCATCGCGCTTCAGGGAAGGCGAGCACGAGGTGATGGTCAGGGCGAGATGCAAGAACCGGAACGTCCTCAGGGACCGGGGGCTGCTGGAGAGCAGCATGTTCTGGAAGGTCAGGGTGCTGCCTTACAGCGTGCCCGTGCTGGATGTCACCACTGAACCGCTCGCCGCGAAGGCCGGTAAGGCGTTCACGTACTGCGTCAAGGGCAAGTCCGGCGACGGCGAAAAGGCGCTCACCTACCGCGCGACGGAAGCGCCCGATGGGTTGAGGATTGGCGAGAAGACGGGCGAGATAACCTGGACGCCGCGTCGATCGCAGACCGGCGCGCATATCGTGAGAATCGAGGCGAGCGACGGAACCCGCTCCGTTACCGCGGACCTGGTGATAGCGGTGGGAATGACCGATGCCCCTCGGAACCGGCCGCCCGTGATAGAGTATGTTCCCATTCAGGACGTGGTGGAGGGCGAACTGATAGAGTTCCGGGTGAAAGCGAGGGATCTGGATGGTCACCATGTGGTGTACGACCTGGCGGACGCGCCCGACGGCGCGACGTTTGACAGGCGCACGGGGCGGTTCCGCTGGAGGCCGGACTTCTCGCAGGTGGGGCGGTACGGACTGGAGTTCGAGGCGTGGGACGGCCTGGCGCTTGACGAGTACGAGGTGCCGGTGATAGTAAAGGACGTACTGTTCGGCTCGTCGGACATGGCGGCGGTGGAGCGGGAGGTATCCCGCGGCGACGAGGACGCACTCTTCGGCGTGTTCTACGCGCTCCGCTGCAAAGACGCCGACGTGAAGCGCCGCGGCATTACGATGCTGAGGAATGCGGGCGCCAAATCGGCCGTGATAGAGCTGAACAGGCTGCTCAGGGACAAAGACGAGAGCGTCGCCGGGGCCGCGGCTGAGGCCATGCTCCACATCGTGAACGAAAACTTTGACAAGGACGACGACAAATACTTCCTGCTCCTCCTCAACGAAATCACCGTGACCTGCGTTCAGTTGGAAGACTATAAGGCTCGGCTGGCGAAATTACGGGAGATCCTCGCGGCAATCGCCCGAAAGAGCGCAAACAGGAAGGTAACGGCGGCGGCCGAGACCCTGGGCGACAGGCTGGAGAGGCTGTCGTCGTGAATCTCCCGCCGCGACACTTACAGGCAATACGACTGAAGGGGGCGACAGGTGTACGCGACACCACCGGCGAATTGCCGCTATCACTCTTCAAGACCAAGGGTGGTTATCGGGGTGTGGCTATGCTATTGTCCTGCTGTCATTGCCGACCAGGCCGATGATAAAGGCGCAGTTCGGACACCAGATATCCGGCGGGGCGCCGGGCGGAATACCGATGCCTCATGACGGCACAAAAAAGTACTCAAGTTGACCGACTTTTTCCGGGCAATGCCGGATGTTTGACTATAAGTTTCCATTTTGCCGGGCTTTACGGTGACAGTCACTAATGTACTCAAGTTGACTGACTTTTTCTGGATGATGGTGGGTGCTATTATAATCTGCTGTTTCACAACACCTTACGGTGACAGTCACCAATCTACGATCCGTTCCGACAAGGGCGGAACGGCTCCGTAATCGGTGACAGTCACCGAGGTTAACAAAAAGTCAGTCAAC
>QNCA01000081.1 GCA_003644325.1 Planctomycetota bacterium | reverse complement strand
TTACGGCCCGTACGGACCGAAATCAACTTTACTCAAGTTGACTGACTTTTTCCGGGCAATGCCGGATGTTTGACTATAAGTTTCCATTTTGCCGGGCCTTACGATGACAGTCACCAATCTACGAGCCGGCCCCCCTGATAAATCAGGGGGTCTGCGCTCCACCCGTTCCGGGTCCTCGCCCTGAGGACCCGTCAGGGTCCGAATGGGTAATTGGTGACAGCCGCCTTTCGCGGTTCTTTAACCAGGCAATCTTCAATAAAATAATATGTTAGACTTTGGGAGTTCCAACACAACGACGTCGGAGGATGCACTATGAACCGTTTCTTTGTGATGTCATTGGCCGTGAGCCTTGCACTGGTACTTCTCCTGGGCGTTCCGGCCGCTCTTTTTGCCCAGGGCGACGAAAGCGCCGGCGGGTCCGCCTCGGAACAGGAAAAAGATAAGGGCAAGATCGAGAATCCCGGGACCCAGCAGGCCGTTATTATCGCCATCGCCGTGATGGTCGGCATGGGCTGCGTCAGCGCCGCGTATGCCGTCGGGCGTATCGGCGCCGCCGTGATGGGCGCCGCCAGCGAAAAGCCCGAAATCCTCGGACGCGCCATCATCTACATGGGCCTGGCGGAAGGTATCGCAATCTACGGCCTCGTCGTGGGCATCCTCCTGCTGGGCAAGATATAACTCCCGGCAAGCGGCTTGAGAGCGGCGCTGATTTCTCGGCCGCGGCTTTGAGCGGAAAACGATATGAAGTACTTCGTAATCGGCGACAGCGACACCGTGCTCGGATTCTCCTACGCATCCGTGGAAGGGCGCGTGGCGGAGACGCGCGATGAAATCCTTGCCGCGCTCGACGCGGCGCGGGCGAAATTCGACGTCGGCGTCGTGATAATAACCGAGGACATCGCTGCAAAGGTCAAGGATGAGTTGGACGGGATTCGCCTCTCACAGGCCCGGCCGCTCATCGTGGAAATACCCGGACCCAAAGGTCCCCTGCCCGACCGCCGCTCGCTCCTCAGCATAATCACCGAGGCGGTGGGAATACGCGTGTAACGACGAGTAAAAGGAGAGTAGGAAGTAGGAAAGCCACCGCTTCGCTTACAGGCGCGGTAGGCAAGTAGGAAAGGGAAAATATGTTTCAGGTTTCAGGTTTCAAGTAAGGTCACAGGTTACAGGTCTTCGGTCTTCGGGCTTCGGGCTTCAGTCTTCGATCTTCTGTTGCCCGCCTGCCCGGTGAGCGAAGCGAACATAGGGTTGCCCGTTGCCCGTTGCCTGGAGAGGTAACCGATGCCCCACAGTGACGCACAAAACAAGATAAGCGAAGAGATACTGGCCGACGCGCGCACCAAGGCCGAGCGCGCGCTGAGGTCCGCGCGTCGAGAGGCGGAAAAGATAACGAAGAAAGCGCGAGACGACGCGAAGCAAATCGAGCGGGAGGTGATAAACCACGCCCGCGCCCGCGCCGAATCACAGGCGAAGGTTATCCAGGCCGCCACCGAGCCCGCGAAGCGGCGCATTGAGTTGGACGCCCGCGAGGAGACGCTTCTCAATGTCATAAGCGACGCAAAGGCACGGCTGCTCAATCGCGACTCCGACGACTACGGGCGCACCCTCGCCGCGCTTACGGCCGAGGCCGCGGAACTGTTGCAGGACGAAGAACTGACGGCGTACCTGTCAAGCGAAGACTATGACAGGTTCGGCGCCGCGCTGCCCGGGCTACTGCCCGGCCTGACGCTCGAAGTGCGGCCCGCATTACAGCCTCTCGAAGGGGGCGTTATCGTGGAAACCGCCGACGGCCGCAGACGGGTTGACAACTCCATCGAGGCAAGACTGGAGCGCATCTATCCCGAACTCCGCCGCGCGATAGCCCAAACCCTTTTTGGCAATGATGAATGACCCGTGAAACCCGCGACAAGAACAGATGACTGAAAAGACCACACAGGAAGCAGGCGTCATTACGCGCGCCAACGGCCCCATCGTGCACGCGACCGGCCTCACAAACGTCCAGATGTACGAGGTGGTCGAGGTCGGCCCGCAGCGCCTCATCGGGGAAGTCATACGAATCGACGGCGAGAGATGCGTCGTGCAGGTTTACGAAAACACCGGCGGGTTGCAGCCCGGCTGGCCCATCTACCCCACCGGGGGGCCGCTCTCGCTGCAACTGGGCCCGGGTCTCATGGGCCAGATATTCGACGGAATCCAGCGGCCGCTCGACAAGATACACGCCCTGAAGGGCGCGTACATCGAGCGCGGCGAGAAGGTCGACGTCTTCGACCCGGAAAAACGCTGGCATTTCACGCCCACGGTCTCGAAGGGACAGGATGTCCGGGGCGGCCGGATACTCGGCACGCTGCCGGAGACGGAACTGGTGGAGCATCGCGTATTGCTGCCACCGGGCATCTCGGGCAAAATCACGGAGGTCGCGCGGGAGGGAGACTACGCCGCGACGGACGCAATCGCACGGGTGGAGACGCCGGGGGGCACGGTGGAAATAACCATGCTCCAAAAGTGGCCCGTGCGAAAGCCCCGCCCCTACGCCGAGAGGCTCAGGCCGGACGAGCCGCTGGTAACCGGCCAGCGCATCATCGACACGTTCTTCCCCGTCGCCAGGGGCGGAGCGGCGGCCATACCCGGAGGGTTCGGCACCGGCAAGACCATGACGCAGCATTCCCTGGCGAAGTGGTGCGACGCTGACATCATCGTTTACATCGGCTGCGGCGAGCGCGGCAACGAAATGACCGAGGTGCTCGTCGAGTTCCCCAAACTTATCGACCCGCGCTCCGGACGCTCGCTCATGGAACGGACGATACTCGTGGCGAACACTTCCAACATGCCGGTCGCCGCGCGCGAGGTGTCCATCTACACCGGTATCACGCTGGCCGAGTACTACCGCGACATGGGCTACGCGGTGGCCGTCATGGCGGACTCGACCTCGCGCTGGGCGGAGGCGCTGCGCGAGCTGAGCGCGCGCCTGGAAGAGATGCCGGTGGAGGAAGGCTTCCCGGCGCATCTGCCCTCCAGCCTGGCGTCGTTTTACGAACGCGGCGGCCGCGTGACATCGCTGTGCGGCAAGGAAAGTTCCATCAGCATCGTCGGCTCCGTATCGCCCATGGGCGGGGACTTCAGCGAGCCGGTCACCCAGCACACCAAGCGCTTTATCCGCTGCTTCTGGGCGCTGGATACCGACCTGGCGAACGCCCGCCACTACCCCGCCATCAACTGGCTGACCTCCTACAGCGAATACGCCGAGGAGGTCGCCGAGTGGTGGCGCACCCGGGAGCCCGAATGGGCCGAGATGCGCCGCGAGGCGCTGGAAATAATGCAAAAAGAGGACAAATTGCAGCAGATAGTGAAACTGGTCGGGCCGGACGTCCTGCCGGATTCGCAGCGGCTGGTGCTGTTCATAGCGGAATTGATAAAGGACGCGTTCCTGCAGCAGAACGCCTTCGACGAGAACGACATGTACTGCACACCCGAGAAGCAGATGGCGATACTGCGCTGCATACTGTGGATGTGGCGCAGGGGGGGCGCGATCATAGCCGGCGGCTCGCCGCTAAGGGCCATACGCGACCTGCCGTGCGTTCAGGCAATCCTGCGCGCCAAAACCGTCATACCGAGCGAAGACGCCGAGGCATTGCAGAAACTGCTCGCAACCGTTGACTCCGAACTGGCGCAACTGGAAGGCGCAGAAAAGTAGGCAGCAGGAAAGTAGGCAGCAGGAGAGGAACAAGAAAGTACTCAAGTTGACTGAGTTTTTGTTAACCTCGGTGACTGTCACCAAATACCCATTCGGACCCTGACGGGTCCTCAGGGCGAGGACCCGGAACGGGCGAAGCGCAGACCCCCTGATTTATCAGGGGGGCCGGCTCGTAGATTGGTGACTGTCACCGGAGGGGCCGGCAAAATGGAAACTTATAATCAAACATCCGGCATTGCCCGGAAAAAGTCAGTCAACTTGAGAAAGTAGGAGAGTAGGAAAGGCTTCCGCTACATTTCCCTTTCCTACCGCCTCCTTTGCCAAATAACCGGAGGAAGCAGCAACGTGAAAAATCACAGCGCCGTTGAATACTGCGGCATATCGCAGATAGTCGGGCCGCTCATCTTCGTCGAGCGCGTGCGCAACGTCGGCTTCGATGAACTGGTCGAAATCCGCGACTCCGCGGGCAACCTGAGACTCGGGACCGTGCTGGACATAAGCGAAAAGCGGGCCGTCGTCCAGGTCCTCGAGGGCACATCCGGTCTGACCGCCACGGGAAGCCGCGTCAGGTTCCTGGGGAGGTCATTGAAATTGGCCGTGTCGAGCGAGATGCTCGGGCGGGTGTTCGACGGGCTGGGCCGCCCCATCGACGGCAGCCCCCCGCCGCTCACGGGCACCGATTTGGACGTCCACGGCGCTCCGATAAATCCGTGCGCGCGAACCTACCCGCGCGACTTCATCCAGACGGGTATAAGCGCCATCGACGGCATGAACACGCTGGTGCGCGGGCAGAAACTGCCCATCTTCAGCGGCAGCGGCATGCCGCACGACCGCATCGCCGCGCAGATAGCGCGGCAGGCAACGCTGCTGGGCGAGGAGATAGAGTTTACCATCGTCTTCGCGGCGATGGGCGTGAAGCACGACGTGGCGCAGTTCTTCACGCGGAGTTTCGAAGAAAGCGGCGTGCTGGGACAATCGGCGATGTTCCTGAGCCTGGCCAGTGCCCCGTCCATCGAGCGTCTCCTGACGCCGCGCGTGGCGCTCACACTGGCCGAGCACCTGGCGTTCAACGAGGGCAAACACGTGCTCGTGCTCATGACCGACATGACGAACTACTGCGAATCCCTGCGAGAAATCGGCAGCGCCCGCGGCGAGATACCCTCCCGAAAGGGATACCCCGGATACCTGTACAGCGACCTGGCGGAAATATACGAGCGCGCCGGACGCATCGAATCCTCGCCCGGCTCCATTACGCAAGTTGCCATACTGACGATGCCCTCCGACGACATCTCGCACCCGGTGCCGGATCTGACCGGCTACATTACCGAGGGACAGATAGTGATGGACCGCGACCTTTTCCAGCGGGGCATCTATCCGCCGATAGCGGGGCTGCCGTCGCTGTCGCGGCTGATGAAGGACGGTATCGGCGAGGGCCGGACGCGCGCCGACCACCCGCACCTGGCCAGCCAGTTGTTCGCGTGTTACTCCCGCGTGAAGCAGGTCCGCGCCCTGGCCGCGGTCATCGGCGAGGAAGAACTCAGCCCCCTCGACAAGCAGTACATGGAATTCGGCGAGGAGTTCGAGCAGAAGTTCCTCAGGCAGGATGAGTTCGAGAACAGGACGATAGAGCAGACGCTTGAGATAGGCTGGAAAGTGATAACCGCTCTGCCAAAGGAGGAGTTGCACCGCCTGACGGAGGAAGAACTGAACGAGTATTACCGCCCGCGCGCCGAGGTCGAACGCATAAACAGTAGCCGGTAGTCGGAAGCAAGGGGCAAGGGTAAAGAAAGGCAAGGGACAAGGGATTTTTGAATCTTGAGTCTTGAATCTTGAATCTCCGATTCAAGTCCCTGTTTATTTTGAAATCAATTAGCGTTCATTCGCGGTTTTAATAAGGACGGATATGACGAAACTGAACGTACCGCCGACAAAGAGCAGCGCACTGAGCATCGGCAAGAGTCTGGACTTCGCGCGGGAGGGTTTCGAACTCCTGGATCAGAAACGCCGGATACTGGTGCTGGAGTTGATGGGACACCTGGACAAGGCGCGCCGCGTGCAAAAACTGGCCGACGAGGCGCTGGCCGAGGCCTTTGCCGCGCTGAAGGAGGCGCAACTGTCCTCCGGCTCCGCCCTGCTGGAAAAGGAAGCGCTGGCGGTCAACGTTGACCACGGAGTGGAACTCTCCGGACGCAGGGTGATGGGCATAGACATACCGGAGGTCACCGCGCCGGAGATAGAACCCGGCGTGCAGTTCGGCATCAGCATCTCGAACACGACCTCCGACGACGTGATGAAGACGTTCAACAAGGCGCTGAAACTCGTGGGGGACCTGGCGGAGGTGGAGAGCGCGGTGTTCCGCCTGGCCATCGAGGTGAAAAAGACCCAGCGCCGCGTCAACGCGCTGGAAAAGATATTCCTCCCGCAGTATCGGGAAACGCTGAAATATATCAATGCCACACTGGAAGAACGCGACCGTGAAGACATGATAATCATGAAGATGATAAAGCAGAGACGGGAAGAGTGAGACCGGCGAGGTGACCGTCACCATTACGGAGCGCAGGCCCCCTGCCCGACCTGTCGGGGGGACCAGCGCGTAGATGGTGACTGTCACCTCGCGCCTAAGGGCAAGGGCAAGGAACATCCGTACTCAAGTTGACTGAGTTTTTGTTAACCTCGGTGACTGTCACCAATTACGGAGCCGTTCCGCCCTTGTCGGAACGGATCGCAGATTGGTGTCTGTCACCGTAAGGTGTTGTGAAACAGCAGATTATAATCAAGCACCCACCATCATCCAGAAAAAGTC
>QNCA01000080.1 GCA_003644325.1 Planctomycetota bacterium | reverse complement strand
CCGGCCACGCCGTCGGACTCCTCCTTCTGGTTCCCGCGGGTTGTCTGTTCTACGCCGCCGGCGTCATTTTCAACGACGTTGTTGACTTCGAGCGAGACAAGTCGCTCAGGCCGCAGCGCCCCCTTCCCTCCGGCAAGATGGCGCGCAATACGGCCTTTGCCGTGGGTGTCGTGCTGGCGGTGGCCGCGATTTGCCTGTGTATGATTACCGGCAGCCCCGCCCGGGTGATCATCGGCTTCGCGCTGCTGGGGTGCATAGTCGGCTACGACGTCCTGGCCAAGCGCAGCCGTGTCGCCGGCCCCGTGGTGATGGCCCTTTGCCGCACGCTCAATATCTCTCTCGGACTCGGCCTGACCTTCGGAATGATAGCGAACTATCCCCTCGTTATCCTCGCGCCGGCGATAATGTTTGCCTACGTTCTGGGTATAAGTCTGGCCGGTTTGGCCGAGGAGGCGAGCGGCGCGGCCCAGGTCCTGGTTAAATGGGGCGTGCTCGGCGTGGCGTTTCTTGACGCCGTGTTCCTGATGGCCTACGGCCGGACCCTTGCGAGCCTCTTTTGCCTGGCGATATTCGTCATTGCCGTGGCGCTCTCGCGCAGATTCGCCGTCGCGTGACGGGACGGCAGCGGAAGGCTTCAGCCTTCCACGGCTTTTACGAAATGCGTTCGCGGAAACTTAAAGGTTTTTGCTGCTACATTGTTCCGATTCCCGGACGACGAGAATGGACCCGATGCAGATACTGGGAAGGGCGATGATAGTCATCGCCGCCGTGCTGGGGCTGATTGGCGCGTTTTTGCTCCTCGCGTCGAAGTCGGAGTTTCTCAAGAAAATCCCCGGCAACTTCGCGTGGAAATTGAACGGCGTGACGATATATTTCCCGCTCGCGCTGTGCATCATAATCAGTCTGATATTGACGTTGATTTTCTGGCTCTTGGGGAGGAGAGGCTGATGCCGAAACTGCCGATAGTCACGCAGGAAGTCGGCTACGCGATAAAGGCCGAGATGGAGCGCGAGCCCGGCAACCAGTACGTCGTGGGACTGCTGGAGCGGCTTGAGAGCGAAAATCCCTGCATAGCGGAGTTCATCAGCCAGTTGGCGCTCCAGCACGACGACCCCGTGGCCATCTCAACTGCGGCGCTGTTGGTGTACCGACTGCTCGAATCGCAACTGGAAGCCGACGACATGAAGGACCAGTTCAAGAAAGAATGAGAATCGCTCGAAGGCGATTTGACGGGAGCGCTTACCGTGAAAAGGTCCGCGGCGTTGAAGGCGTCGCGGACCTTGCTAGCGTGCGGGGTTCCTCTTACTGTCCGACCTGAAAGCGGACAAAGCGTACCACTTCTATCTCGCCGCCGGCCTGTTTGCCCGCTTCGGCGATGTGCTGTCTCACGGACTTTTTCGGCTCTTTTACGAAAGGTTGTTCCAGCAGCACGCAGTCCTTGAAGTACGAGCGCAGTTTTCCGGCGACTATCTTTTCCTGCACCTTTTCCGGTTTGTCCTTTACCTGTTCGCGATAGATGGCCTTCTCCTGCTCAACTATATTCGCCGGCACCTGGTCCGTGCGCACGGCTATGGGGTTGAGCGACGCTATCTGCATGCAGATGTCCCTGGCAAGGGCGGCGACTTCGTCCCTGCCGCGCGTTTCAGCGTTCACGGCCAACTCGACCAGGACCCCGATTTTCCTGTTTGAGTGCACGTAGTGACCGACTGTGCCGTTTCCGGCCGTGACGCGCGCGAAGCGGGATACTCGCATGTTTTCACCCATCTTGGCGATAAGCCCCTCCACCTCGCCGGAGATTTGGCCCTCGGGGTCAAACGCCGCCAGGTTCTCGCTGGTCCCGTCAAGGTCCCAGGCAAGCACTTTGCCGGCGAACTTCTCGGCCGCCGCGGCGAACTCGGCGTTGCGGGCGACGAAGTCAGTCTCGCACGCAAATTCAATCATTGCCCCACAGGTGCCGTCCTCATTTGTTACTATCGCCACGCTTCCGTCGGCGGCTGTGCGTTCCGCTTTCTTGGCCGCCTTCAGTGCGCCTTTCTTGCGCAAAAGTTCTATCGCCGCCTCGGGGTTGCCGTCCGTTTCGACAAGCGCCTTTTTGCAGGCCATCATGCCCAGTCCGGTTCTGTCTCTCAATTCTTTGACCTGTTGCGCGGTTACCGTCATGCCGTTCTCCGTTGATTGATTTTGTTGTTGCCTGTGGGGACCTGTTTCTTCGAGAACCCGTCTCACGCGTTCCGGCGTCGTTCCTGTTCCGGAACCTGCGGCGTGCACCCTATTCGGTTTTGTTCCTCTCTTCGGTGTCCTTCTTCTCCTCGGCTTCCGGCGCAGGTGCGGCCGGTGTGGGCCTTGCCTCGGGCGCGGGCGCGGCCGGTTCGACCTTCACCTCGGTCGCAACGGTCTCCTCGGCCGTCTGTGGTTTGGCCTGTTCAGGTTTGGCCTGTTCAGGCTTGGCCTGTTCGGGCTTGGCCTGTTCAGGCTTGGCCTGTTCGGGCTTGGCCTGTTCAGGCTTAGATTCTGCGGGTTTTGCCGCTGTTTCCGCCTCTTTGGCAGGCGGGGCGGGGGGTGCCGTTTTGCCTTGTTGTGCGACAGGCCTGCCTTTCGCGCCCGGTCGTGGTTTGCCGCGTCTTCTGGTCGCGGAGCGGCGCGGGCGCTTTCGAGCAGGCCGGCGGCCCGCGTCGGGACCCGCGCCTGCGGGAGCCGCGGCGGCCGCCTCTTTCTTGGCCTTGATGCGTTCGCCGGCGCCTGCCGCATATTTCTTTGCCCCTTCCTTGACCGCCGCCCCGAGTTCCGCCAGGAGAATCTGGACGCTCCGCATGGCGTCGTCATTGCAGGGTATTGGTATATCCACCAGTGTCGGGTCGGAGTCGGTGTCTATGAGGGCTATTACCGGGATGTCCAGTTTGTGGCCCTCTTTCACGGCTATTTCTTCGTGGCCCGGGTCAACGACGACCAGCGCGGCGGGCATGCGGTTGAGCGTGCGGATGCCTTCAAGGTTGCGGAGGAGTTTTCGCTTTTCGCGCATAAGCGCGGATATCATCTTCTTGCTGAAGCGTTCTATCTCGCCGGTCTTCTCCATAGATTCGATTTCTTCGAGGCGCGCCAGCCGCGAGCGGATTGTGGCGTAGTTCGTAAGCGTACCGCCCAGCCAGCGCTCGCTCACGCCGGGCATGCCGCAGTCCTTTGCGACTTCTTCGACAATCGCCTTGGCCTGCCGCTTGGTGCCCACGAAGAGGACCGTGCCGCCGGTTGCCGCGATATTTGTCAGGAAGTGCCGCGCGCGCACCAGACCCCTGAGGGTCTCTTTCAGGTCGATGATGTGGATGAGGTTGCGTTTGGAATGGATGAAGGGCGCCATCTTGGGGTTCCATCGGCTGGCGCGATGGCCGAAGTGCACCCCCGCGTCCACGAGGGCCCTGATTGATGAAATCGGCAAAGTTTGCTCCTGAGAAATCGCACAAGACGGCAGGGTTTCCCAGCGCCGTCCATCGGCGCGGCAAATTGCCTGCGCTCGTTAAGACAAGAAAATGAATACCGCAATAATAGCCGGCACGCCACGTACCGACCGCCCCAAAAGGGCCGTGAGTATACCAGTCTCCCCCGGAAAGTCAACCGAATTCTCCCGGGCTTTTTACGTTTGATCCGAAGATGCGAAAAAAGGCGGAATATTACTTGACAGGGGATTTTTACGTTCTTAGAATAAGTGTTTGGGTTGGGAGAGTTTGCGCCCTTAGTCTATAAGTCTATCGGAGAACCTCATGACGGGCGTCGATAAGATTCTCATAATCATAGTTCTGGTATTCAGCGTGATATTTGTTGTTGCCGCGGTGGGCGCTTTCAGTAAATCGCAGGAGAGCCACAGGGCGGACGAAGACCGATTTAACGCGGCGAATAAAGAATTGAAAAGCGCCCGAGAGGACCTTGACAAGTACAAGGGCGACAACGAAGAACTGAAGAGACAAAATGATTCTCTGAGACGCGAGAAAGAAAATCAGCAGAAGGAAATCTCATCCCTGCAGCAGGATGTTGAGAGGCTTAGGGGTGAAAACGAGGCAAAGGACGAGGAAATCGCCCGCTGCAAGAAAACCATTGACGGCCTGAGAATGCAGTTGAAGGACCTGCAAGCGGATGTCGCCGAACTGGTGGCGGATTATCGCAAGACGTTAGAGGAAAACGCAGAACTGCGAAACAAGGTGGAGGAACTTCAGGGCAAACTCAACCATGCCGAGAAGGTCGATATTCAAGAGTTAAAAGACAAGAACAAGAAACTCGAAGAAGAAATCAAGATGCTGCGCAGGAGCGGTGGGGGTGAGTCCCCGCCCGATGGGCATCCTTCAAAGCCGCCCAAAGTCAGTTGCACCGTGCTCGAGGTCAAACGCGACGAGGGCGGCTATGCCATCGTCGGTCTGGACATGGGCAGCGAGGAAGGCCTGAAAAACGGGGTTAAACTCTTCGTGTGGAACAGCACCGAACGCCTTAAGGGCCGCGTAACCATAATCGAAATAGACAAACATACGAGTATTGCCCGGATTGACTGGGAAGAAGACGGCAAGGAAATCAAGAGCGGCGATACGGCAACGGTGCAGGATTTTTGATTCATCGGACTCTGCGCGGGCCCGGGCGTCTCCCTATGGTTTGCTTTGGATGTTGGCGGCATGCAGTTACCCGAAGAAAACTTCTTCAACGTGGTTGATGATGAATATGAAGCCCACGGCGCAGGCGGCATGACGACCATTATGCTCATCGTTTCCGCCGTGTTCACCGCGCTTGCGGCTGTTATTTGCTTCATGGCGTGGTAGGGAGCCCTTGCAGCAAGGGGAATAATTCACGCAACCAAGCGGCATATTTTGAGAGGGGAATATGCTATTCGACAAATTGCTTGGTCTTTTCTCGCTTGATATGGGAATAGACCTCGGCACGGCCAACACCCTTGTCTGCGTCCGCGGAGAAGGCATTGTCCTCAGCGAACCTTCCGTTGTCGCCGTGAAGCGCGGCACCAACCAGGTACTCCTCAACGGAAACGCCGTCGGCCTCGTTGCGAAAGAAATGTGGGGCAAAACCCCGGCGAATATCGTCGCCATCAGACCGCTCAAAGACGGCGTCATCGCCGACTTCGACATCACCGAGGCGATGCTCGGCTACTTCATTCGCAAGGTCCACAACCGCAAGTGGGGCGTCAAGCCGCGCGTTGTCATATCCATACCCTCCGGCATCACCGCCGTCGAAAAGCGTGCCGTCACCAACTCCGCCGAGCGCGCCGGCGCCCGCAAGGTCTATCTTATCGAAGAACCAATGGCCGCGGGCATTGGCGTCGGACTGCCGGTACAGGAACCAACCGCAAACATGATAGTCGACATCGGCGGCGGCACCACCGAGGTCGCCGTCATATCGCTCGCCGGCATCGTTACCTCCGAGAGCATCCGCGTTGCCGGGGACGAAATGGACGATGCCGTCAAGCACTACATCAAGCGCACCTACAACCTGCTCATCGGAGACCAGACCGCCGAAAGAATCAAGATGCAGATAGGCTCCGCCCATCCCCTTGAAGAGGAACTCTCCATGGAAGTCAAGGGAGTGGATTCCATCGCCGGCCTCCCGCGAAGGGCGGTCATTAACTCCGAGGAAATCAGAGACGCACTGCGCGAACCGGTGGAACTCATAATCAACGCCGTCAAGGTGACCCTGGAGAAGACCCCCCCCGAACTCGCCGGAGACCTTGTGGACAACGGTATGATCCTTTGCGGCGGCGGAGGGCTGCTCCGAGGGCTGGACAAGGTACTCATGGAGGAAACCGGAATCCCCTGCACCCTTGCCGCGGACCCGCTCACCGTCGTGGCAAAGGGAACCGCGGAAATACTGGAGCAGATAGACCTGCTGGCGAAAATACTGGCGAGCAGCGAAGACCAGATTTGACGGAGCGCTCCCATTCGGGAGCATCGAGATAGGTGCGAGAGCAGAGGCCGGTCTCGGCGGCCGTTTCGCCCGGGGCGATGCCGCGGGTTGCCTCTGTTTTTTTGTTGCCGCGACCGCGACCCCTGCCCGCAGGACGGCTTTCGAATACACGCAGACATGCGCAAGAACCTGACCACCATCCTGCCGATTGCCATTTCGCTCTTGCTGATACTGCTGCCCCCGGCGTTGACCGGCAGGCTCAGGATGTTCGCCGCCGCGCCGCTCCGTCCGGTCGGCGAAGGCCGGCGAATGCTCGCGGCGAACGTCGGCCGACTGTCCGGCCGTCCGTCCTCGGAACGCGAGGCGGCGCTTGTTGAAGAGAATGAACATCTGCGCGGGGAAATAGCCGGACTCAAGGGCCGACTCAGCGACACGCAAAACGCGCTCGCCGCCTACCGGGCGTTTCGCGCGAACCGTCGCCGTTACGGCCTGCCCGAAGGCGATATCGTCGGCGCGGCTATCATCTTCAAAGGCGGCACCGGCCCGATGCGACGCACTCTCTACATAGACCACGGCTCTCTCGACGGACTGAGCGAGGGAATGCCCGTGG
>QNCA01000079.1 GCA_003644325.1 Planctomycetota bacterium | reverse complement strand
GGGAGCGCGACGCCGCTCTCGCGGCGGAGGTCATCGCGGGCGACCAGGACATAGACCGCATGGAGATGGACATCGAGCAGCGCTGCCTCAAACTGCTCGCCACACAACAGCCCTTCGCCCAGGACCTGCGCTTCGTCACCGCCGTTCTCAGAATCAACACCGACCTGGAACGCATGGGCGACCTGGCTGCGAACATCGCGCGGGAAGCCAGGAGGATGCTGAAGTTCCCTGCATTCTATCCGCCTTTGGATTTTGACGAAATAATCTCGGTAGTTCGCAAAATGGTGCGCGAAAGCCTTGAAGCATTGCTGAACGGCGACACAAAACTTGCCAGGGCAGTCTGCAGAGAAGACGACACCGTCGATGCGCTCGACAGGGCGATAAGCGAAGAGTTGATTGGAATGATGAAAGATGATCCCGGCTGCGTTGACGCCGCCACGCAATTGCTGCTTGCAGTCCGACATCTCGAACGCATCGCGGACCTTGCCACCAACATAGCCGAAGAAGTCGTATTCATGGCCGAAGGCCGCTCCATCAAGCACCACGCCGAAGAGGCGAAATGAGAAACAGCACATTCTGCGGGATCGCGTCTTCCCCGGAAATACGCACACGCCGACACTGCCCGTGCAGCCTATCTCCTTAAAGCGATTCCGATATTTTGCCTCTTCACTTTTTACTCAAGTTGACTGGCTTTTGCTAACCTCGGTGACTGTCACCAATTACGGAGCCGTTCCGACCTTGTCGGAACGGATCGTAGATTGGTGACTGTCACCGTAAGGTATTGTGAAACAGCAGATTATAATCAAGCACCCACCATCATCCAGAAAAAGCCGGTCATCTTGAGTAATGTTGAAAAGCGGACATCCTCCCTGAAGAATGCGGCGATTGGAATGGTAGTTCCTATTTGAGATCCCTCACATCCGGGGAATCGGCTGCCTGAGCGGGAAGAAAAAGGCGTAAATCGGGGACGAGTTTATCCCGAGGGAGCCCCGATGCGTCGGGGCGAGGAGGGGAACCCCCATTTTGAAAAAGACCGCCCTGCAAAGGACGGTCATTTTTCTGGTGCGAGAGGGGGGACTCGAACCCCCATGAGGGAAAACCTCACTAGGCCCTCAACCTAGCGCGTCTGCCAATTCCGCCACTCTCGCGTTGGATGCCGATGCTTCACGTAACATGTCCTATTCTACTGCGTGCGCGGGGGATGGTCAAGGAAAATGGCGTATCGGGGCCGTTGCGGGGCGCATCTCCCACAAGTGGGTAGGGCGGATAATGAAAAGCCCGTCCCGATGAATTTATCGGGACGGGCCCGGTTTGCTTCAGCGATCTATTCTTTCTGAACGTTCTTTGCGAAAGGGCCTTTGTTGCCCTGTTCCACTTCGAACGTTACACGGTCGCCTTCATTGAGAGTTTTGAAACTGTCGCCGGCGATGTTGGAATAATGGACGAAGATATCGTCGCCGTCATCTTCCTGGATAAATCCAAAACCCTTCTTGGAATCAAACCACTTAACTGTGCCTGCGGCCATAGTACTACTCCTGAGATAAAATAGTTGCTAATGGGTAAAAAGGGCGCACCCGTCAGGGTGAAAACGCTCTCGGCGCGGCAGGCTCTCCCCTTGAATACTGTGGAAACAGACCCGACGCCCTCGCGAATGACGCCCAATACTCTTGAAATAAACGCTTTGAAATCGTTAACAAATTAGTTCCGTCTCGTCGAAAAACCTCCCAACAAAAATATTTCGTTCATCCACACTTGCATATATCACAGTGGGGCGTGCTGAACGAATGCACGGCAACTGTGTGTTCCTTCGCGGCATTCTTCACGAAACAGCCGTGGCGGTCAGCGCCTGCGGTGGCTGCCGCTGCCGCTGCCGCTGCTACGTCTCTCCGAACGCCTTCCTCCGCGTGAAGACTCTCTCCTGCCGCCACCGCCGCGTCTCGGCGGCCGGCTCGCGGGGGCGCTGTCAGGATTGTCCACGGCGCGCTTGCTCAGGCGTATCTTGCCCATGTCGTCCATGTCGATCACCTTCACCTTGAATTCGTCGCCCATGTGGACCACGTCGCTGATGTTTTCCACGTAATCATCCGAGAGTTCGGATATATGCACCATGCCCTCGGTCCCCGGCAGAATTTCGACGAATGCCCCGAAGTCGCGTATTGACGTGACCTTGCCTTCGTAGATCTTGCCTATTTCGGCTTCCTCGGTCAGGCCTTCTATGATTTTTCTGGCCCTTTCCACGTTTTCCGCCTTTTCGCCGCTGATGATGACCGTGCCCTTGACGTCGTCCGTTATTTCCACCTTGGTGCAGGTTTCTTCTTGTATCTTTCTCACCATGCTGCCTCCCGGACCGATAACCTTGCCGATTTTTTCCGGCGGTATGGTTATCTTGACCAGTCGCGGGGCGTATTGCGAGATGTCTTCGCGCGGTCTGCGAATGGCCGAAAGCATGGTTTGCAGTATTTCCATACGGGCGGTTCGGGCCCGCTCAAGCGCGGCTGCGATAATCTCCTCATCTATCCCGGGAATTTTGAGGTCTAACTGGATACCGGTTATCCCGTGTTGTGTGCCGGCGACCTTGAAGTCCATGTCGCCGTAGTGGTCTTCGTCCCCGAGGATGTCGGTCAGCAGAACCTGTTTGTCGTCCTCTTTTATGAGACCTATGGATATCCCGGCAACGGGGTTGCTGATAGGTATTCCGGCGTCCATGAGTGAGAGAGTGCCACCGCAAACAGTCGCCATGGAGGATGAGCCGTTGGACTCCGTGATCTCGGAGACGACGCGGACGGTGTAGGGGAAGTCGTCGTGTTGGGGCATGACGTGCTTCAGGCAGCGCTCGGCCAGGGCGCCATGGCCGATTTCGCGGCGTTTTGGGCCGCGGTTGGGCCATGTCTCACCCACGCAGAAGGCCGGGAAATTGTAATGGAGCATAAACTTCTGCGAGTATTCCTCTTCGAGTCCGTCCACCGTTTGCTCGTCATGTCCCGTACCCAGGGTAGTGACAACCAGCGCCTGCGTCTCGCCGCGCTGAAAGATGGCCGAACCGTGTGTGCGCGGCAGCATGCCTACCTCGCAAAACAAATCCCTGATTTGTGTGTCTGCACGGCCGTCGATACGCTTCCCCGACAATGTCATCTTTCTCACCGATGCGGTGAGAACGTTCTCGAAAATCTTGGCCAGCATTGCGCGACGCTCAACGTCCTCATCACCAGGCGCCATCTCCTCCAGGATTTTTTCGCTCAAGGTTTCCAGGGCGGCCTTGCGCTCCATCTTGCCTTGCGTGACAATCGCTCTGCGAAGTTCTTCCTCGTATTTATCTCGAACCTCCTGCAGCAACTGCCGGTCCATGGGGTCTTCGGGCACCGGCTGTTTTTCTTTGCCTGCCTTTGTGACCAGGTCGCGCTGCATATTACATATCTTCGTGATTTCCCGGCCGGCGAACTTCAGCGCTTCCAGTATCATGTCTTCGGGCAATTCTTTCGCGTCGCCCTCTATCATGGTGAGCAATTCCCCGTTGCCCACCACCACTATCTCCATTTCGCTTTCAGCCTGTTGCGCGTAAGAGGGGTTTACTATGAATTCCCCTCCGATCCTGCCGACTCTTACCGCCCCGATGGGCCCGTTGAAGGGTATCGTTGACACGCAAAGCGCGGCGGACGCGCCGTTAATCGCCAGGATGTCGGGGTCGTTGTCCTTGTCGGCGGACAGGACCAAGGCGCTCACCGCGACTTCATTCTTGTAAGTCTCGGGAAAGAGCGGCCGTATCGGACGGTCTATCAGGCGGGATGTGAGAACCTCCTTCGTGGAAGGACGCCCCTCGCGCTTGAAGAAGCCGCCGGGAAACTTGCCCGCCGCGAACAGTTTTTCCCGGTAATCGGTGGTCAGCGGGAAGAAGTCGATGCCTTCCCGCGGGTCCGACGATGTCGCGGTCACCAGCACGACGGTATCGCCGTAGCGAACAACCACGGCGCCATCGGCCTGTTTTGCCACAAGACCCGTCTCCATATGCAGGGTCAGACCGCCCAACTCACATTCTGTTTCGTGTTTCACTTCACTTGCTCCGTAAATACATGACAGAGCATCTCCGCGGCTGAGTGTTTTTAGCGCAAGTATTTCGATACTGCATTAGTATTTTGCCGTGATTGAGCGGCGAAGTGATTGCCAGGCAGGTACGTAAGTTAGAAGGTTCGAACGCTCCCTTTCCGGGAGCACTGGAGCCTTCCAACTCGCCAGCCATAAGACGGGCTAGTTACCCCGGCAGCCTGTAATCCTACCAACAGGGGAACCGGGTTTGGAATGCTGCCACTCCAACGATACGAACCCAGCCTTTCAGTTCGCGCGCCATCAATCGACGGCGACCTCAACTGCAAACATGCCAAAAAACTAAAGCGCGCCCGCAAACAGGGCTCCCTACTTGCGAAGCCCCAGCGCGCCGATTAAAGTCTCATAACGCTTCACGTCTGTTCTTGCCAGATGCTTCAGCAACGCGGCGCGCTTGCTTACCATCATCAGCAGGCCGCGGCGCGTGGCAAAATCCTTCTTGTGAACCTTGAGGTGGCTCGTCAACTGATTTATCTTCTCGGTAAGCAGAGCAACTTGCACCTCGGAGGAGCCGGTATCCGCCTCTCCGCGCTTGAAATTTTCAATGATTTCCTGCTTTTTCTCTCGCTGCAGATTCATGCAACTATTCCGTATCTCGGCCGGGCGTGCTCATCGCAGCCCCACATCGGGACTCTCGCAAAGCGAACATCCCACCCTCACACTCTAAAGTCGAGTGCCGTATTATACCATCACATTCGCAAAAGTAAACTAAATTTATCGGAATTATGGGGAAAAATCTCCGTCCTGATTCTTGGGGCAACATGCATCTGACATACAGGCCGAGAAACGCCTGCTTTGCAAACGTAGCGAACGGCAAGGGGGCGTGCGTAAAGTTGGGGGGGAGGTGGCGCGAGCGGCCCGTACGGGCAGGCTGGGTCAAACCCGAATTGCCCTTCGGACCCTGACCCGTACGGGGAACGGGCGGAGCGCAACCCCGACTTGTCGGGGGCTGGCTCGTAGATGGTGACTGTCACCGTGCCGGCAGTGCCCGGGATTCTTACATGCCCCCCCGGCCGGTTTTTTGCTGGCGTTGCGCCGCACTGAATGCTAGAATTTCCTTTTTGTATTTTTCACCAGAATCCTTGGTTTTCTTGCAGGAGGGAAACGTGGACTTCCATTTCACAGAAGAACAACTGATGATTCGCGACACGGCCCGGGAGTTCGCCGAGGAGCAAATCAAACCGATCGAGACGGAAATAGACGAATCGGGCGAGTACCCCAAGGAATTAATAATGAAGATGGCGGAACTCGGTTTTCTGGGCATGATCATACCGGAGGAGTACGGCGGCTCGGGTCTGGACATGGTTACGGTGTGCCTTGCCGCCGAAGAGATAACCAAGGCCAGCGCCGCAGTATCGCTGACAATGGGGCTGCACAACTCGCTGGTCGGCCTGCCCATAATCGACTACGGCACCGAGGAACAAAAGAAGAAATACCTGCCCAAACTCGCCAGCGGCGAGATGCTGGGCTGCTTCGCTCTGACCGAACCGAATGCGGGTTCCGACGCCGGCAATCAGGAAACCACCGCCGTTGAAGACGGGGACCACTGGGTTATCAACGGTCGTAAACAGTTCATCACCAACGGCCCGGTCTCCGACATGGCGGTGCTTTTCGCCGCAACCGACCGCTCCCGCGGGCCGCGCGGCATATCCGTATTCCTGGTGGATACCGATACCCCCGGATTCAACGTAGGCGCCATAGAGAAGAAAATGGGCATCTCGGCTTCGCCCACTTCGGAATTGATCTTCGAGGACATGCGCGTACCGAAGGACGCCCTGCTCGGCAAGAAGAACCGAGGTTTCCGCGTAGCGGTCACAACCATAGATGCGGCTCGCGTCGGCGTCGCGGCACAGTGCGTCGGTGTGGCGCAGAGGGCCATGGAAGAGGCCATCGCGTATTCGAAAGAACGCAAGCAGTTCGGCCAGCACATCAGCGGCTTCCAGTTAATCCAGGCACACATCGCCGACATGGCCGTCATGGTCGAGTCCGCGCGCCTGCTGGTCTATAAGGCCGCCTGGCTGTACGACCAGGGCAAGCCCTGCGGCACCGCCGGCGCCATGGCAAAACTCTACGCCTCGGAAATCTCCACAAAGGTCGCGCACAAGGCCGTCCAGATACACGGCGGATACGGCTACATCAAGGACTACGTGGTCGAGCGCCTCTACCGAGATGCGCGCATCATGGAACTTTACGAAGGCACCAGCGAAATCCAGCGCATCTCCATCGCCCTCGACATGGTGAAGAAAGGGTAAGTCTCCACCACACAGCCACCATGAAGACCCGAAAAAGCCGGACACCGAATCGTGTCCGGCTTTTCCCATGTACTCAAGTTGACTGGCTTTTGCTAACCTCGGTGACTGTCACTAATTACCCGTTCGGACCCTGACGGGTCCTCAGGGCGAGGACCCGGAACGGGCGGAATCTCGTGAGCCGGCCGAACGAGATTCGTAGATTAGTGACT
>QNCA01000078.1 GCA_003644325.1 Planctomycetota bacterium | reverse complement strand
GAAGTCAACATTCTTTACAGACGAACCCGCAAGGAAATGCCCGCCTGGGAGGAAGAAGTCGAAGCCGCGGAAGAAGAAGGCATCAAGTTCAACTTCCTCGTCGCGCCGGTAAGGGTAATCCCGGAAAAGGACAAACTGAAAGTCGAATGCGTAAAGATGGAACTCGGCGAACCCGACGCCAGCGGCAGACGCCGCCCCGTGCCGATAGAGGGCAGTGAATTCATCACTGAGGTCGACCGGCTGATCATGGGAATCGGCCAGAGGGTCGTTATGCCCGCACAGTTCGGCCTGGAAGCGGATAAACGCGGACGTCCCATCATCGACGAAAAGACGATGTCCGCCTCTAAAAAAGGCGTATTCGCCGGCGGCGACATGGTCACAGGGCCCGCAACGGTCATTGAAGGAATCAACGCCGGGCGGGAAGCGGCCAGGTCCGTCGACAGATACCTCGGCGGCACCGGCCGGGTAGACGAGACGCTCGTTCCCCGCGAGGAAGAGAACCCCTGGCTGGGCAGGGAAGAAGATTTTGCTTATCGGAAATTGGAAGGGCCGCCTATTCTGCCCGTCGAGGAACGATTTGCCGACGGCTTCCCCGAAGTAGTGAAGGCGTATGACGAGAAAACCGCCGTCGAACAGGCGAAACGCTGCCTACGGTGCAGTCTGAGGCTCAAAATAGCCAGGGCGCCGATGCCGCCGGAGCCAAAGTAAAAATCGGGGCGCGGCGCAACTGCCGGAAACATACTCTGCCGTTGCAGGGGCGCGCATAGCGCCCGGGAGCGCTTGAGAAGTGTAACCGGCGGCGGATTTAACCTGCATCTCTCACCACGAAATTCACCGCGAAGACGCAAAGCACGCAACGGGAACAACATAATAAGAGATTAATCAATACAGTTACACGACAACGTCTCGGCCTTCTTCCAACTCAAGTTGACTGAGTTTTTGCCAACCTCGGTGACTGTCACCGTAAGGTGATCGCTCAGGAAAAGTCCGTCAACTTGAGTTCTAAGCCGACTGTCGGCATAATGTTTAACGGTCGGGAACGTTGAGATCTTCTTCGCGGCCTTCGCGCCTTTGCGGTGGGATATGCGGATTATTCAGGATTCGGGGAGTTCGAAGGTCTCTTTGTTCCGCTTCCACCATTCTTCCCATTTGTCCTTGTCGTAACTGGTGAACTTCCGGCCGGTGATGCGGCGCAATTCCTTCGCGGCGGAGGTGCGGACGTAGGCGTCCTTGTCGTCGAGCGCGCCTATCAGTATGGATATGACCTTCTTGTCCGGTATCCGGCCGAGGAGTTCAACGACCACCTGGCGGATTCTGTAGTCTTCATGTTTCAGGTAGGAGCGCAGAGTGCCGATGACGCGCGGGCCCAGGCGCGCTATCTCCATGCCGAGGGTCTGCTTCACCAGCCAGTTGTCTCGCCTGATGCCTTCCAGGATATCCTCGACCTTTTCGGCGATCTTCTTGTCGCTGACGTAGCCGAGTTCTCGCAGAATGATGTTCGCGCGCCAAACTACCTCGGCATCGTTGCTTTTCTCCATCGCCTCTACGAGGTGCTCGATTGCCGGCTCGCCTATCTCTATGAGTTCCTTTGTGGCCTTCTCACGAACCTCCCAACTGTCGTGTCCCAACTGCTCGATGAGTTTCCGTATGCGGGCCGGTTCGGGGTCCTTTTTGCGTACGACTATGGTGATTTCGTCGGATACCACAGCGCCCTTCCACGCGTCGAAGCCGAGTCTGTCCGCGCCCATCTTGTTAACATAGGTCACCTTCAGACGATGCTCGCCGGGCGGGAGTTTCACGTAATCGCGCACGTCTATCCTGACGCCGTAGTATCCGCCGGGGAAGAGGACCGCGGCGGGATACTGCATTAATTCGACCTTCCCTTCTTCCTTGCCCTCCCTGATGCAGGGCGAGAAGGAACCATCCTTGTAGTGAAGGAGAAGATGGAACATGAAAAAGTCGGCGTGGTCGGCTATCAGAACGGTCTTGCCGCTGACGTTCTCGATTTCAAGGGTCAGGAATATCGGCTCTTCCTCGTCAAATTCCGCCGATTGCGCGGAGAGGCGCAAGGCAAGAATCGGAGGTTCCTTGTCATCTGCCTCATCTGCGAGCGCCCACCCACACGAGATAAAGAACGCGGCAGATGCCAAAAAGATTTCAGCGAGGATACGCATTTCGGGTCTCCGGACATGTGCGAAAAACTTGGCGAAACCGCTTCGTATTCTTAGACGCCATGGAAGGGAAAAAGTTTCAGGAAAAAGGCGCTTCAGGAGTGTAACAGGCGGGTATACAAAACCTTATAACACAAAAAAAAGCGCTGAAAGGACGATTCTCCTCCACTTAAGCGCTCATAATAAGCCCTGAATACAAGCAGTCTTCGGTTCTTTGCGAAAAATCTTTTTCGGGCGTTTTCCCAGGAATTAAGTTTTTGCCAAACCATCGGTTACGCCGGACACATGCACGGTGGGCAGTTCTTCGATCTCGCTGAATTTCCCCCGCTCGGTCTCGTCATAGAAGGTTCTGCGCTTGCGATACATCCGCATAAACCTCGTGCGAACAGACTTAAGCGCAGCCGCCACGGCCTGTTGCGTGATGCCCAGGGCCTTACCGATGTCCACCTGCTTCATGCTCTCGCGGTAATACAGGCGCACGATATCCTGCTGCCGGGGCGACAGAAGGTCTTCGTTGTCGAGAATGAGGTTTGTCACCATTTTGCCCTCGTAGATGCGGGGCAGATCCTCGTAATCGACGCGGCCCTGCTCCATGCTGGGCAAAAGCCTCTCTATAGTTTCGCAAATGGTCTTGCACCTGTCGCGAATCGGACACGTCTTGCAATCTACGCACGCGAAATTTGACATTAGAGTTACCCGAAGAAAGGCGCCGTCTCTTGAGTAACGCATTATACCGCATTCAGCGAATTTCTTCAAGCAATCGGAGCGAAGGGGGAGCATGTAAGAATCCCGGGCACTGCCGGCACGGTGACAGCCGCCATCTACGAGCCGGCCGCGCCTTCGCGGTGAGACATCCGGGTTAGCGTCTGACCCCTCCGCGGCGCGTTGACAACAGCAAAAAAAGATTGACCTGTTCTACAGGCGGCGCTATCGTATCCGCGTGGGCCAAACCTGAATACAGCGCTCCGCCGCAGACCGGTCCGACCGTGAATCGCCCCCGCTTTGCATTTTTTGGCATCCAAAAGCCAGGAGTGATGAGATGGCTACTGCATATCTCATATGTTTTTTTGTCGGCATACTCTTTGTCTTTGTCACTGCGATTATGAGGGGGGTATTCGGCGGCGGCGAATCCTCCGCTGCCGACGCCGGCGGACATGATATCGACCTTGGCGGACACGACATCGACGTGGCGGGCCACGACGTAGATATCGGAGGTCGCGACGTAGACATCGGCGGGCGCGATGCCGGAGCAGGCGGTCATGATGTTGACGTATCGAGGCCGGACGGCGATTTCGACACCGATGTCAGCGGGCACGATGCAGGTGTAATGGGCGCCGGGGTACATCTCTCGCCGCTCAGCCCCACGGTTGTTTCGGTATTCGTAACCAGTTTCGGCGGATTCGGATACCTGGCGCGGCTCGCCTTCGGCGGGGACAGGCCGTTCATTCACGTCCCCATAGCGGTCTTTTCCGGTTTCGTGCTCGGGCTGGGGACATTCTTCCTGTTCAACAGGGTTTTTTCAGGCCGCGACCGCAGGTTCCAACAGCAACGCGGTCATCTACGGCGAAAGCGGAAGTAATCGTCACAATTCCCAGGGGCGGCACGGGCGAGATGTCGTTCATCTCGGGCGATGCGAACGTGAGCAGCCCGGCCCAAATTCCGGCAGCCTTGCGGCGAATAGTGGCCGACATTCATTCATGGATGCCCCATATATTGCGCCCGCGCGAAAAATATTCCCAAGAATGTAATCTGTGCGTTGCAATAACGCAAAATGTGGGTAAAATCAGGTTTTGCAGAACCGGTAATTGGGAGTTGGTAGTTGTCGGCGTCTGAGCATTTGAAGTTCTTGAAGGCCGGGGCCGCTCCCAATGCGATTCCTCGGTCTTTGTTTTTCCCGACTGCTGCCGATACATGGCCGCACAAAGGCAAAGTAAGGGCCAGGCAACGAGATTGATGACCGATAACAATCACATGAAAGAGACAATCTCCGACAAAGACGAACAGTCCGACGAGAAGGGCGGGAAGGCCTTTCTTCTCAAGGGCGGCAAGGTCTTCGTCGAGAATGAATTCGTCGAGTCGGACCTGCTGATTAAGAATGGGTTGATTGCGGCGATAGGGCCGGACCTCGAGGCCGACGGAGATGCACGGGTCATAGACTGCGCCGGGCTGATGGTCTGCCCGGGATTCATAGACATCCACTGCCACGGGGCAATGGGCAGGGATATCATGGACGGCCTGGATTCGATAGAGGCTATTGCGCGTTTCAAGGCCACGCAGGGCACGACGGGGTTCACCCCTACGATTTTGACCAACCCGCTGGAGCGCATGAGGTGGGCGGCGATCCAGGCGAAGATTGCAATGAACCTGCCCTTGACGGGAGCGCGCGTACTGGGCGTGCATATCGAGGGGCCGTTCGTAAATCCGAACTATAAGGGCGCGCTGCCGGAAGCGGATATACTCCTGCCGAACATCTACGAGATACAGTTGTTCCTCACGGAACTCGGCGACGCGGCGAAGATAGTAACCATTGCCCCGGAACTGCCCGGGGCGGAAAGCACAATACGGCTGTTGAAAAAGAGGAACATCGTCGTGTCCGCAGGGCACACGGACTGCAGTTACCAGAAAATGGTGCAGGCGATAAACTGGGGGGTGACGAACCTGTCGCATACCTTCAACGCGATGCGCCCGGTCCACCACAGAGAACCCGGTTTGATAGCCGCCGCAATCGACGACGACCGCGTATATTGCGACGTAATTTGCGACCTGATACACGTTCACGAATGGATTATAAAATTCCTGGCAAAGGCCAAGGGATTAGACAAGTGCATAATAATAACCGACGCGATATCCGCCGCAGGAATGCCTGAGGGCGAGTACACGCTGGGCGGGCAGTACGTGATAGTGTCAGGGCGCGCGCCCCGCCTGATAGACGGCAGGCTGGCGGGGTCCGTACTGACGATGATACGCGGAGTGCGCAACATCGCCGAGAAGGCGGGCCTGGGGATGCCCGCGGCGCTGAAGATGGCCGCCGAGAACCCGGCAAGATTGCTCGGCATCTTCGAAAACAAAGGCTCGCTGGCCCCCGGCAAGGACGCGGACGTATGCATAATCGACGGGAGACGGCGCGTGACGCATACCTTTGTGGAAGGGGCGCTGGTATACGAGATGGGCGTGACCGAAATCGTCCGACCAAACCTCGATTCCGGCAAGGAACAGCAAAACGGAGATAACGGCCGATGATACGCCGCGGGCGCCCGGGCCTGAATCTCTTTTGTCTCGTGCCGCATTTCCTCCCCCGGACGAGTTCCCACATGACCCGGAAACGATGCAAGACCAACCTATGACAGAAAAAAATAACCCGCTGGAACATTTCAACGACAATGAACTGCTCTGTTTCTTGAGCGAAGGTCTGATGCTCACGGACATGGAAGGCGTCATACTCTCGCTCAATGACGCCGGCTCATCGGTTTTCGGCTACGGGAACTGCAAGGAGTTGATAGGCAAGAACGCCCGCGACCTGTTCTGGAAACCTGAGGATTTCGATACTTTCATGGAGACGATAAAGAAGACCGGCGAGATAAAGGAATACCTGATATTCGGTCGAAGGCGCGACGGCCGACCGGCATATGTGCAGGCTTGCAGCCGCCTGCATCCGCTCGGAGCGGAACAACCGGAAGGCATAGCGACCATGTTCAAGGACATCTCCGAGCGTGAACTGTTCAAGCAGGCGCTCCAGAAATCGGAAAAGCGATACCGGACGCTGTTCGACAACATCTCCGAGGGTTACGTTCGCTTCGGCGCGGACAACAGGGTGGTGTTCATCAACCCCGCCGGCGCAAGGATGCTTGGATTCGACTCTCCCGCCGAAGTCATGGGGATACAACTTGCCGATATGTGGGCGGACGAAAACGCGTGGAAGGCGTTCAAGGAACGGCGGGACGCGACCGGAGAGGTGCACGGCGAAAAGGCCGTGTTCAAACTGCGGGACGGGCGTCACGCGACTTTAGAGATAAGCGAGCGCCCGATGAGAAATCGCGAGGGGGAAATCGTCGGCTCTGATGCACTGTTCCGCGATGTAACGGAGCAGCAGAACCTTAAGGAAAAACTGGCGGAATCCTCGCAGCAGTACTACGAGGTCGCAAGCAACTCCAGCGATGTTATCGCCATCGCAGACGCGGAAGGCCGAACCACCTACCTGAATCCGGCATACGAAAGGATCCTCGGATATCCGCCGGAAGAAGAGATAGGCAAGCCCCCGGGCCGGGCGGTCGCAGAGGAGGATAGAGAGAAAGTCCGCAAGGCCATGGAAGAACTACGGGCCGGCATTCCGGTCTCGGACCTGGAAGTACGGAACATTACCAGTGACGGCCGGGAGGTTATCCTGTCCTGGAACGCATCTCCCGTGCGCG
>QNCA01000077.1 GCA_003644325.1 Planctomycetota bacterium | reverse complement strand
GACGACTTCAAGCAAATCAACGACCGCTTCGGCCACCCGACCGGCGACAAGGTCCTGATGGAGATAGCGCTTGAGATAAGCAACACCATTCGACAGTACGATTCCGCATATAGATACGGCGGCGAGGAACTGGCAGTCGTGCTGCCGGAATCGGACCTGGAAGACGCGCTCCTCGTCGCCGAACGCATCCGCCTCAAGATAGCGGAGCGCGACTTCAGGGCGGAGGACGGCACGGCTGTTCGAGTGACGACGAGCCTGGGGGTGGCGTCCTTCCGGCCGGAACACGGCGAGATGAAAGAGTTGATAGCCGACGCCGACGCCGCGCTCTACTTCGCAAAGCAGAACGGCAAGAACCAGGCGGCATTCCTCGTGGACGGCCGATACCGGACACTCCGGCCCGGAGCGGACGGCCGGACGGCGGCTGAAGCGGCTCCCGCGCGCGCGGCAAGGCGGGCGGGCAAGAAACCGGCAAACCGGCCCAAAGTAAAGGGGAAAAAAGCGTCCACAACGGACCGAGGCGAAAAAACTTGAATTTTCCGCCGGCCGCAAATAAAAACTGTCTGGAACGTCGATTCAGCGATATAATCCCCGCAAAGGAAAACGCATGAAGAACATCCCAGAAGACATAAGGATCGGGCAATACCTGGTCAGGTCAGGATTGATCTCCGCGGAACAACTTGACGAGGCCCTTGAGATACAAAAGGACCTCGGGGGCAAACTGGGAGAGATCCTGGTGAAACTGAGATTTGTTGCGGAGGACGACCTGCTGAAGTATCTGGCGAAACAGATGCAGGTGGACGTGATAAATTTGTCCGAGTGCAACATATCGCCCGCGCTGCTTCGGATGATTCCGGAGACCACGGTGCGAACCAAGAAGGTGATACCCGTATCCCTGGTTGACGGGACTTTGACGGTGGCCATGGCGTTCCCGCAGGACCTCGAGGCCCTGGAGGAGATCCGGTTCGAGACGGGCGAGAACGTTGTGGCAGTCATCGCCGGCAAAAGAGAGATAGACGAAGCCATCGCGAATTATTACGGCCCGCCGCCCGTCAAAGCCGATAAGAAGGAAGAGGAAAGACCGACTGTGATAAAAGAGGAGATCCCGCCACCGTCGCCGAGGGCGGTCAAGGAAGCCGCGGAGGCCGCCGAGGCCAAGGAGGCGACGGATTCACTGTTGCGTTTCCCTACGCGGGTGAAAATCGACGCGCTCATCCTGCACCTGCTCGACGCCGGCGTAGTTGACACGGAGACGTTCGCACGTATATTAAAGGAAAGAGCAAAATCCGAATAACGGCCCCCACAACTTGGCGCCGTAAGACCGTGCACGTGTTTTCAACAATGACCTTTATCCCTTTTGGCGAACAGAGACATGGCCACAGTTCAGTGTAGTTCCCGTCGGGCTGCCACGCCCGGGAAAAAAGACGCAGTGGTTATCACCGTCGAGGGCATCATCAATTCAGAGACCCTGCCGGATTTTCAGGCCGCCACCAGGGCATCGCTCGACCAAGGCGCTTCAAGGATAATATTCAACCTGAAGAACCTGAGTTACATCAACTCCAGCGGATTGGGCGAATTTATCAGGTGCCTGGACGTCACAAAGGAACGCAAGGGCGATATCGCACTCGTCCGCGTGCCGAAGGAAATCATCAGGACCATCAAGATAATCGGTTTCCATACCCTCATAAAGTTATTTCCCGATGAAAAGCACGCGCTCGAATATTTCGACTCCGGCGGTACGGAGGCGGTCGCCGGGGAGTACGAACGGGTCGCTCCCAAGCCCCCGCCCAGCGGCGTGAAGCGCAAGCCGGTCCCGCACAAAAAGCGTTTTCCCGTCAAACCGCCGGAGGCATCGGTCATACTCGCCATGCCCGAGCGGGACATCTTTTCCGATATCCTGGCCCTCCGCTGGAGCGGCGACGATCGGGGTGGGCAGTTCAGTCACATGACCGACAAGACCCAGGTGCTGACCCGCATCTCGCAGGAGAAGGCCGACCTTGTGATAATAGACAACACCCTGCAAGACGCCGACGAGTTGTGCAGCGAACTCAAGACAAACCGAGAGTCAAGCATGGCGAGCGTAATCAAGGTCTATGGTCACGATGAGGGCCAGCCGCCCGATTTCATCGTCAGGGAAGACGACCGCGTGTTCGAGCCGTTCGAGTACAACGAACTGTTCGCCGTCGCCGAGAGCGAGCTGCGCCGCGTCGCCACGCAGGACAAGTTCGTAGCGCACAGATTACACCTGGAGTTCGCCAACACGGAGCGTGAAATCGACCGCGCAAACGACCTGATAGCGCAACTCGTGCGCCAGGTCGAGATGAACGAACACGACGCCAGCGAAATCCGAACGGCCTGCCGCGAGGCAATCGACAACGCCTACAGGCACGGCAACCTGTGCAAGGCCGCCAGACGAATCCACGTGGAATACTGCCTCGACTTTGAAAAGGTGACCATAACCGTCAGGGATGAAGGCAAGGGTTTTGATTACGATTTTTACCTTGCGCTAGGCAAAGAGTCGGATCCCCAGGAGCGGGCGAGGATGCGCCAGAGGGAGGGCAGGCCGGGCGGCCTTGGCATTATGCTCATGATGCGGTGCCTCACCAGCCTGGAGTACGAGGACCCGGGCAACGCCTGCCGCCTCATCAAGAAGTTGAGTTAAACCCTATCCCGATTGCGACCGGCCCGTACGGGTTCCCGTCCGGCGCAGGCGCCAAAACCGCTCAACCCACAATCCTGAAGTGCACCCTTGAGGTGGTGTGCGCGTAAACACATCGTATTCCGTCAAGAAACGGCGGCAAAATGCCGAATATGGGAAGTGAAAATCATCAAATCGTGATAGTGGGAGCAGGCCCCGGTGGATGTTCGACGGCGCTGTGGCTGGCGCGTTTGTGCCCCCGTCTCGTCGAGCGAACGGTGATACTGGAGAAATACCGGCACCCCCGCCCCAAGGTCTGCGCCGGGGGACTGACCACCCGTGCCCTGCGCATGCTGGCCGATATGGGCCTCTCACTGAACATCCCTCATGCCAAAATCGATCATGTCCGACTGCTTTTTGAAAATCACAGCGCAGAGATGGCGCGCCGCGACTGCATGCGCATCGTAAGGCGAGAGCAGTTTGACGCCATGCTCGCCGACGCGGTCAGGGCGGCGGGTTTCGAGTTGCACGAAGACGAAGAGGCACTGGAGGCAGGCTTTGCACGCGATTCGTGCCGTGTGAAGACCTCAAAGGCCCGCTACGACGCAGGCGTTGTAGTCGGCGCCGACGGCTCCAGGGGCTTGACACACCGCTGTCTGCCGAACTACGGCCGCTATCCGCTGGTGGGCCTGGCACTCGATACGCCCGTTACTCCCGGGGACGGCGACGACCTTGAGAAGGGCCGTATCACGATAGACTTCACGTGCAACGCTTCCGGAGCGGCGGGTTACATGTGGCATTTCCCGTTCCGCGACGGGAAAGAGCGCGGTTACAACCGCGGGATCTTTTGCTCTTTGAAGGAATCGACGAATCGCGGCAACACCGCGAAGTTGCTGCGCGAGGGACTTCGCGCCCGGGGTGTCAATACCCGGGGGCGTATACGCGGCGGCTGCGGCGGCGGCTATCACCCCCAACGCAGGCTCTCCAGGCCGCACCTGTTGCTGGTCGGAGATGCGGCGGGCGGAAACGCGCTCACCGGCGAGGGAATCGCCCAGGCGTTGATGTACGGCCGACTGGCCGCCGAGGAGATAGTCCGGGCGTTCCTGCGCAACGATTTTTCGTTCCGGTTCTACACCGCGCGCGTGGCGCACTCCGAACTGGGCAGGAACATGCTGGACTCTTTGCGGATAGCGAAGTCCTTTTACCCCGGCGGGCCCGCGGCGGCCGTGCCCTCGATTACGGCCGACGCCGCACTGAGAGAACAGGTGGCGGACTTCATCTCCGGCACGGACGCGCGCACGTCGCAGCGCGGCATTACGACGAGGATGCTCGCGGGCTGCATTCTGCACGGCACGCCGGACCCGCGCACCATGTTGAAAATCCTGAAGAGATTCATCCGGAAAACAGCGCAATTCTGAAATGTGCCAATCTTCGACGGCTTACAGGCTCACCGACGGAGCCCATCAATCACATGCGGAGAAAAGGATGACGCAAGGAAAAATACTCGTGGTTGACGACCAGGAATCTATACGCAAACTGGTCTCCATGCACCTGCGCAAGCGGGGCTACGAAGTTTTCAGCGCGTGCGACGGACACGACGGCCTGGAGAAGGCCCTGGAACATCATCCCGATATCATCGTGTCGGACCTGATGATGCCGGGCATGGACGGCATCGAATTATGCAAGCGCGTCAAGGCCGACAAGGAGATGCGCGAGACGTTCTTCATCATGCTCACCGCGAAGGGCAAGATAGAAGACAAGGTGCAGGGTTTCGACAGCGGCGCCGACGACTACATGGTAAAACCGTTCAACCACCATGAACTGCTCGCCCGCGTGGACGCGGCGATGCGCATACGATTGCTGCAGAAGGAACTGCGCTCGCTCAGCGACCTGAAGGACGAATTCCTCGGCATCGCCGCCCACGACATGCGCACGCCGCTCACGGTCATCAAGGGATGGTGCGACCTGTTTTCCGACAACCTCCTGGGCGAACTGACCTCCGAACAGAGGGAGGCGATAGCGGGAATCGGCCAGCAGGCCGCTCTCATGCTCGACCTTATAAATGACCTGCTGGACGTGGCGAAGATAGAGACGGGCAAGGTGCAACTCTCGCTCAGCCGATGCAACGTGAAAAGCATCATCGACGACTACCTTCACGCGCAGGCGCTCGTGGCGTCCAAGAAAAACATCACCCTGGTCAACAACGTACCCGACGACCTGGAGCCGGTCTGGCTGGACCCCGAGCGCGTGGGCCAGGTCCTCAACAACCTTCTCAGCAACGCGTTCAAGTTTTCGCCGGAAGGGGCCACCGTTACCGTCAGCGCGGCCAGGAACGGCAATTTTATAGAGGTGAGCGTCGCCGATACGGGAGTCGGCATTCCACCCGAAGACGTCGACAATCTGTTCAAGAAGTTCGTGCAGGTCAGTTCCAAGGCGACCCGCGGCGAGAAGGGAACGGGCCTCGGGCTGGCCATAGTGAAGAAGATAGTGGAACTGCACGGCGGGAAGGTCCGGGTCAAAAGCAAGATGGGCGAAGGCTCGACCTTTACCTTTTCCCTGCCGATTGAAAAGCGCAAACCCTCCGAATCGCAGGGAACGAAAATCGACAAAAACCTGGCGCTTTCGGAAAACTAAAAACTCGAGTTGACTGGTTTTTACGGGCTTCGGTGACTGTCACACGCAGGGTGACGGTCACCTTGCGAGTAAAAAAAACCGACGTAAGAGGCTTCACGCCCCTTGCGTCGGCGTTTTCAACGACGGCGTTACTTGTATATCTTAATGATGCGGCGCATCATGAAAGAGCCGTTATTCGATTTCTGCACCTTATAGACGATGATACTGTTGCCTTCCATCACGTACTCGATGTAGCTCTTGTCTTCGACAAATAATCTGTTTTTTTGCTTTTTCACGCATGCTCCTCCGTCGATTAACTATTCAGGCGCTTCTCCCGGCGGTTCAAACTCCCGTGGTTCATTCGCCCGCCGGGCCCGGGCGAGTCCTGCCGCATTTGCCGTTTCACCGGGTCGCCGCTGGAACTCACCCATTGTATCGGCAAAGGATTTTGCAAACTTTAGGAGATGGGGAAATTGTCGCAGAAGGCGTGAAATCCTTGCGGGGAGCGGCCTCCCGGCCGCCGCAGCGGAGAAAAGATTGAAGCGCCGTCGCGCCCCTTGCAGACCTGAAACCGCCTTGCGCGGTCTCAACCCGTCGGCGGGTGAAATGTCGCTTCGGCATCCTCCACGGTATCGACTATGTGCGAAAATTTGCTCATGCCGATGAGGTCAAACACGACGGCAACGCTCTGGGTCGGGTTGACCAGCACGATGTCGCCGGCGGCGGATCGCGCGCGGCTTATGGCCGCCAGTATCACCCCCACTCCGGCGCTGTTGATATAATTCAGCTCGGCGAGGTCCAGTATCACCCGTGACCGACCTTCGTCAAGCGCATCCTCCAGCGCCTTTTCCAGGCGGTCAAAGTTGGCGGCATCCAGGTAACCGGCGACTTTCATGAGCAGCACCTCTCCGGGCCGCCCCGCCGCGCTTATCCGCAGGGAGTGCGCGTCGTTCACGTTGCTCGCGTCGTCCATTTCCGGCCTCACATTTGTTATCCGGCGTACTTCACCAGTTTCAACTCGTTGTAACGTCCACAGTGGAACCTGTAATTCACTTCGTCCATCGCCCTGTGGATAAGGTGGAGCCCCAGTCCGCGCGCCGCCCCGGCGCGGAAGCCCGCCAGTGATTTCGTGCACGGGTCGAACATCTTGCCGGCATCCCGTATGCGCACTTCGACCCTGTCCACGGCAAAGCTCAGTTCGACTTCTATCGGGGGCAGCGACGGGTCGGAGTTGTTATGAATGATTATGTTGCTTACCGCCTCGTCAACCGCCAGCACTGCGCGCGAGGCAGATTGCAGGGGCAGTGAGCGCGAGCCCAGAAAGTCGCTCACCTCATCCCTCATCGCCGCAAGTTCCCTCAGGTCGCGCCTCACGATTATCCGCTTCGAATCAGGAAACATGTGCCGCTCCTTTTTGTCGGACGCCCTCTCTTCCGTTTTTT
>QNCA01000076.1 GCA_003644325.1 Planctomycetota bacterium | reverse complement strand
TCTGCTGTTTCACAACACCTTACGGTGACAGTCACCAATCTACGATCCGTTCCGACACGGTCGGAACGGCTCCGTAATTGGTGACAGGCGCCGAGGTTAGCAAAAGTCAGTCAACTTGAGAATAATGACAATGAGGAATGACCGTTTCTCGGGAGAGTGGATTATGAAAAACCATGTCTTGGCTGCGTTTCTGACAGCATGCGTGTGCCTGACGGCTTTCGCGCCGCAAGCGTTTGCCGCGGAGAAGCAGTTGGACCTCGGAGCGTTGCTGCCCAAGGATTCCGACGTCGTGCTGCGGGTGGATGTCGCCGCACTGTTCAATGCCGACCTCTTCCACGCCATAGAAGACAGTATCTTCAAGAGGATTGACTCCTACGAGGATTTCATGCTTTTTCTGAAGAGGGCGGAGTTGGACCCGCGGAAAGAAAAAGGCGGCAAGGTAGTGAGCGGGCACGTCGGCGAAGTAGTACTGGTCAAGCGGAACCTGGATGACTCGACCGACGACACCTCCGCGCTCGTGGGGGGAAAGGTCAACCTGGAGTATACATCGAAGAAACTGCGCACCAGGCTCGGCTCCGAAAGGGTCAAGGAAACGAATTACCAGGGTAAAAAGATTTACAGGTTCGCCGACCTTTTCCGGAAGGGCGAAGCGGTTTACTTTGTGCAACTCAAAGGCGCTATCGCTGTCACGCTTTCGGAAAAGGAGGCAAAGGAATACGTGGACAGGGAGAAGGGCAAGATTGAGGGCATAGGGAAAAACAAGGGCGTGAGCAAGAAACTCGAATACTTGCGCCCCGCCGACAGCGGCTCTCAGGCCGCCATTTGGGGCCTGGTTCGCTTTACTGAAGAGAATCGAAAAAGATTTGCCGAGAGCAAAGACCCCGAAGAAACGATGCTTCAGTATCTCGAATACGTCACGCTTACGGTTGACCTCGGCGGGGGATTTGCCGGGGGCGTTGACGTCCGGATCGAATGTGATTGTACAAAGGAGGCCGCAGGTTTCATGGAGACGGCGCTCAAGGTCCTGCGCGGTAAACTTGTCTTGGCGCTGGAAAACCCCGAGGCGAAGGACGTTCTTCAAAAAGCGAGCATTACACTCTACACGAACAATATCGTGGTCAGGATGAACCCTGATTACGAGGCATGCAAGAGCCTTCTGGAGAGCCTGGGTTGGATGGCCTTCGGCCCCAGAGAGACGAAAGAGGCCGAGGCCGAGGCTGGCGAGATGGAACCGGCCGAAACCGCCCCGGGCGATGCCGGTGAATCCGCCCCCGAAGGGACAGAAAAGCCCGCGCCGGGCAGCGACAAGACCGGCGAAGCAGCCCCGGGCGCCGGAAGCCCCGGAGAGCCTGTCCCCGAAGGCTCGGGCGAGGAGCCCGGCGGCGAATAATCCCGCCTCGCTTTGCTCATCGGACAATCCCTTGCCCTCGGAGCGCAGCCCCGACAGGTCGGGGACGTCTTTTGTCGGGATTGCCCTTGCCCCTTGCCCCTTGCCCTTGCGGTGACAGTCACTAATCTACTCAAGTTGACTGATTTTTTCCGGGCAATGCCGGATGTTTGACTATAAGTTTCCATTTTTCCCGGGCCTTACGGTGACAGTCACCGTGCCATGACTTGCGCCTGAATAATCTGGTACGATGTCTTGCGTGCAGAATCGCGAGGAGGCCTTATGCGCAGGCTCATAATTTTCTTTCCGCTGCTGGTCCTTGCGGGCGGGTTTTCACTTTCGGCCGACGAGAAGACCGCGCCGGTGGACGTTGTTGCGCTCATTGAGGGCGGATCGTTTCGAGGGCACGTCCTTTCCGTAACCGAAGACGGACGGCTCAGGTTCAGGCCCGGCGAGAGTGAGTCCGTCACGGAGTTGAATGTTACGGCCGTCCGGCATATCGCCCTCAACACCGAGCGTAATCTGCCCGGAGATTACCTCAAGCGCCGCACCATACTTCACCTTTCGGACGGCTCGCGCATAACCGGCAGCATAGAGGACTGGCGCGCGGACTCGGTCGTGATAAAGAACGAGTACTGCGCGGCCACCATCCTCAAGTGCGGGATAACCGACATATCCTTCACCACGGATTCGGAGACGTTTCTGCCTTATAACAGCGGCAAGTCGGATGTCATCGTATTGCGTGAGAACCCGGATGAGAAGGTGGAATGCGAAATCCTTTCCATCTCGGACCTCCACGTCAGGTACAGGGTCAAGGGCGAAGAGCGCTCAGCCGGTTTCAACGCCGTGTGTGCCGTGGCCCTGGCCGGGTCCGAAAAACCGGTCGGGAAGGGAGCAAAAAACGGCTGGTACGCTATGGTCCGGGTGATAAATCGCGACCGGCTGGTCGGCACATTGGCGGAGATGGACAAGAGCGCTCTGACGCTTCTGACGCGTTACGCGGGATTGGTTTCGCTGAAAAGAAACCTCTTGGACAAGGTGGCCTTTTCCGACTCGCCGTCGTTTTCTTACGGCAACCTGCTTGTTACCTATTGCAGCAACGGAGTGGTGGCCATGTACGACAGCAGCGGCAAGAGACTGTGGAAGTACGGAAAATGCTCGAGTCCCTGGGATGCTGTTGAACTGCCCGACGGCGACATACTCGTTGCCCCCTACAATCAAGGCAGGTCGCTGTGGTTGCTTTCGAACAAGGGCGAGGATGTTAAGAAGATTGCACAGAACCTCAGCGAGCCCATAAGCGTGGTTCTGCTTGAAAACGGCAACTATCTCACATCGGAATATAGCCACGCATGTCTGGTGGAGGTCACGCCCAACGGCGCGATAAAGCAGAGGTATTTGCAGGGGCGTATGTCAAATGGAGTCCATATCGAACTTGCAAGGGACGACTGCGTGGTCACGGCAAACGGGGGAAACCGCGTGACCAAGTGGTCGCTGAAAAGTAATAAGGTAGTGTGGCGCAAGGACGGTTTGCAGGGCGCATACGGCGCCGTCGAACTCGGCAACGGCTGCATCGCCGTGATGGAATACAACATAAAGAAGGTACGTGTCTTCGATAAAAACGGCAATGAGAAATGGTCGGTAAACACCAACTACAACCATTACGGCGTCGGCGTCACGCCGGACGGCAACGCCTTGATACCGGTAATGCAAAGGAGAAACAACCGAAATGTTACCGTCATAATCGAATACTCGCCCGACGGAAAGAAACTCCGGGAGATACCCCTGCAGGAAGAAGTAATGCGGATTTCATCGATTCGCCAGAGATAGTCGAGTCGTTTATCCCGATACCTCTGTGCGTTTTGACTTTTCGCCTCAAATAGTGTATAATTCTCATAACAATCTGCTGCTCCCCTCAAGATGTAAAGAATCAGTCCCAATCTTTCATTTTGAGGGGCGCTTTATTTTGTTCATCATTCCGAAACTTGTGATCATCTCCCTCTTTTTCGGGTAAGCCAATGGCGCGATGTCTCACGGGCACCTCCGGCTGGTCATACGACCACTGGAAGGGCCTCTTTTATCCCGAGAATCTCGCCAAAACGAAGTGGCTGCATTTCTACTGTGAACGCTTCCCCGTTGTCGAGGTCAACTCATCATTCTATCACCTGCCGCGCGAAAGCGCCCTGGAGAAGTGGCGCGACTCCACGCCGGAAGATTTCTCCTTCGTCCTGAAGGCCTGGCGGGCGATAACGCATTATAAAAAACTGAGGGAGGTCCGCGACGAGGTAAAGGTCTTCTTTGAGCGCGCCTCGCTGTTGCGGGAAAAACTCGCCGCCGTGCTCTTTCAACTGCCGCCCTCATTGCACGAGGACCCGCCGCTTCTGCGCTCATTTCTCAAACTCTTGCCCCGCAATGTCAGGTGCGCCGTCGAGTTCCGGCACGAATCCTGGAACGTCGCCCGGACGTTCGAACTGCTGGAACAGTTCGAGGTCGCCTACTGCATCATCAACGCCCCCCGCCTCAAGACGTACCTCGAAGTCACTGCGCCCTTCGCATATATCCGAATGCATGGGAGGGAATCGTGGTACTCTTACGGCTATACCGATGTCGAACTGGCCGCGCTGGCGGCCGAAATCCGCAAGATGCTCCGCAAGGGCATCGATGTCCTGGTCTTCTTCAACAACGACTTCGAGGCGCGCGCCGTGCGCAACGCGCAAACCCTCACCGACGTCCTCAAGTCGCCCCAACGATAAGGGTCTGACTCCCCTTGACGCGATATCCCCGGTAAGAAATGCGGGCTAACGCTCCGTGGCAAACCGGAGTGTCATGATGAAGCGCTTGACGGGGCGCTTCACATTGGAATATCTCTTCGTTGTGCGTTCAGTTATCCTGAAGCCCGCTTTCTTGAAGCACTTCACGGCAGCCTTGCTCTCCGCGTCCACGCCCAGCAGCATCCGGTCAAACATGCCCGATGCTTCCAGCGCGGCCGCCGCCTGCCTCGTTGCCGCAGCGCCCAGACCCCTGTTCTGATACCCCGGCTTGATGATTATCAGCGAAAGCCATATCTCCCGCTTCTCGGGAGAAAAGGCGTTCATGCGGAAAATCCCGCGCGTTTGCCCCTCATGTTCCACCACCAGGTGTACTTCGGTCTTCTCCGCCAGCCACGTCCGCACGAGCCTGTGCGTCTCCTCCATGGATGCCGGCCGCCAGTGTGTCTGCTCGAACACCTCGTCCTGACTGAACATGTCGTAAACATCCTCCGCATCCTCTATGGTAAGCGGTCTGAACGAGATGCCTTCGGCGCCCCTGCTGTTGACCAGCAGTTCGGTTACCTGACTTTTGATTTTTTCCATGCCGCTCCCTCGTTTATCGGCGGGCCCACTTCCTGCGGCCCTCGCCGAAGATGTCGTTGCCCGCAAGGTCGTACGCGACGATGACGGGAAAATCTTTGATCGTCAGACGCCGCAGCGCCTCGGTGCCCAGGTCCTCCCAGGCGACCACCTCCGCCCCGGTCACATGCCCCGACAGCAGCGCTCCGGCGCCGCCTATCGCTGCAAGGTAAACCGCGCCGTGTTTTCTCATCGCGTCGTATGCCTCGGGCGACCGGCACCCCTTGCCCACCGTAGCCTTGATGCCCGTGGAAAGAACGACGTCGAGATATGCGTCCATCCGCGACGAAGTCGTCGGGCCGCATGAACCCACGGGCATGCCGGGATGCGGCGGCGTCGGACCGACGTAGTATATCACCGCGCCCTTCGGGTCAAACGGCGGTTTCCGCCCTTCATGAATCAGTCGTACCATGCGTTCGTGGCCGGCGTCCCGGGCGGTATATACCTCGCCCGACAGAAGAATCATGTCGCCGGTATGCAGCGTCTTCAGGTCGCTCTCCTTCAACGGGGTGGTCAGTTTTGTGGTGCGCGGGGTCATAACTCAACGCTCCGGTGCCTGTGCGCGTGGCAGTCGACGTTAAGCGCGAGGGGCAGGCTGCTGATATGTACCGGCGCGACCTCGACGTGCACCGCAAGGGCGGTCACCCTGCCTCCCATTCCCATGGGGCCGACGCCGGTGGCGTTCACGCGCGCGAGGATTTTGCGCTCGAGGTCCGCCACATGCCCGGCGGGATTGGGCGCTCCCAGCGGCGCGCGAAACAGCGCCCGCTTCGCCAGCAGGGCCGCCTGCTCCAGGTCCCCGCCCAGCCCCACTCCCAGCGTCATCGGCGGGCACGCCCGGCCGTCCGCCTCGATTACGGCCTCCTCGATAAACCTCAGTATCCCTTCTTCGCCGTCGGCGGGGTTCAGCATCTTCAGGCGGCTCATGTTCTCGCAGCCGCTGCCCTTCGCCATGAACGAAATTTTTACGCCCTCGCCGGGAACGATGAACGTGTGGACCACAGCCGGGGCGTTCGTGTTCGTGTTTACGCGCCTGATGGGGTCGCCTACTATGGACATGCGCAGTCGGCCTTCCTTGTAGCCGCGCTCGACTCCCTCGTTTATGGCCTCCGTCAGGTCCCCGCCGACCAGGTGAACGTCCTGGCCGATCTCCGCCATGACCACGGCCGTGCCGGTATCCTGGCAGGCGGGTAGTTGCTTGTCCCGTGCCGCGCGCGCGTTGTCGATGATGCGCTCGATGATCTCCCTGCCCAGCGGCGACTCTTCGCGCTCGAGCGCCTTCGCCAGGTCGTCGACCAGGCCCTCCGAGAGATGCAGGTTCACGTCGATTGCCATCTCGCGCACGGCATCGGTGATATCTTGTACGTTGACTTCCCTCATGGACTTCCCAGCGATTCGTTCATGCTGCCGCTTCGATAGCCTTCCATGTCCAGCGTCACGTAATTGTAACCAATCTCCTTGAACTTTGCCACGAGCGCCGCGCGCACTTTTTCGTCGTGAAAGCGCGCGATATCTTCGGGCGGCAATTCAATCCGCGCGACGGTATCGTGGTGGCGCACCCGGCACTGCCTGAGCCCCAGGGCGTGCAGGTAGGCCTCTCCGGCCTCTATCATTTCGAGCGCCTCGCCGGTTACGGCGTCTCCGTACGGAACGCGCGACGCCAGGCATGGTTGTGCGGGCTTGTCCCAGCCGGGGAGACCCAGTTTCCTGGACAGGTCGCGTATGTCCGCCTTCGTCAGGCCCGCCTCTCGCAACGGCTGCCGCGCTTTCATCTCCCGCGCCGCCCGAAGACCGGGGCGGTGGTCCGCCGCATCGTCGGCGTTCGTCCCCTCCAGTACGTGTGCCAGCCCGTGCTCGTCGGCCGCTTCGCGCACCAGCGTCAGGAGATTCCGCTTGCAGTAATAGCACCTGTCGGGCGGGTTCCGCACGAACGCGGGCGTGTTCAGTTCGTT
>QNCA01000075.1 GCA_003644325.1 Planctomycetota bacterium | reverse complement strand
GGCAAAGGACGCGGAAATCGAGACCACCCGGGGCGCCGCCGTGGAAGCGGTAGACGTCGACCGCCTCCGCGACTCGATAAAACGCAGTTTCGACGAAATTCTGGATGAAGTCACGCAAGCGTATGGAGATCAGACCATGTCCCCGGAACGAATACCGGAAAGGCTGCTGGAAGAGGTCCAGACCAGAATCAACGAGGCGCGGAACTCCCTGTACGGGGAGGTGAACCGCATGAGCGAGCAGAACCGGCGGCTCCAGCACGACATCGAGTTCCTCATGGAAGAAAAAAACAACCTCTCGCTGCTCCAGGAAATCAGCCGCGCCATCAACTCGGAACTCAACATGAACAAGTTGATAAGCAAAATCCTGGACATGGTTATCGAAGTGATGCAGGCGGAGCGCGGATTCCTGATACTGAAGGACAAGAAGGGCAAACTGGTCGTCCGCGTCGCCCGCAACATCGACCACGACTCCGTCAAAAAGCCGGAGTTCAAGGTCAGTTTCTCCATCGCGAAGCGCGTGGTAAAGACCGGCGAGCCAATCCTCACTTCCAACGCCCAGGAAGACGAACGCTTCAAAGACAAGATCTCCGTGCACGACCTGAAACTGAAAAGCGTGCTGTGCGTGCCGTTCATGTTGAAAGAGAAAATCCTGGGCGCGGCGTACGTGGACAACCGGTTCGTGTCGGGGCTGTTCGGCGAGAGAGACCTGGAGATGCTCAACGCCTTCTGCAACCAGGCGGCGATCGCGCTCGAGAACGCGCGCCTCTACGAAGAAAACCTCGACAAGCAGAAGGTCGTCGAAAACCTCAACCGACAACTCCGGCAGAAGGTCAACACGCAGCAAGTCGAACTCGCGAAGGTCAAGTCCGTGCTCGAAGACAGCCAGAAACAGTTGGGCCTGAAGTACGACTACTCGAAGATAATCGGCAAGAGCCGCCCCATGCAGGAAGTGCTCAAACTGCTCGACCGCGTCATTGATACGCAGATACCGATACTCATCCAGGGCGAGAGCGGCACCGGCAAGGAACTCATCGCGCGCGCGATTCACTACAACGGCCCCAACAGGGGCAAGCCCTTCGCGGCGGAGAACGTCGCCGCCCTGCCCGACACCCTCCTGGAGAGCGAACTGTTCGGCTACAAGCGCGGCGCTTTCACCGGCGCCGACCGCGACAAAAAGGGGCTGTTCGAGATCGCAAACGGCGGCACGCTCTTCCTCGACGAAGTCGCCGAGATGAGCGAAAACATGCAGAAGAAACTCCTGCGCGTCCTCCAGGAAGGCGAAATCCGCCCCGTCGGCGGCAAGCAATACATCAAGGTAAAGGTCCGCATCGTCTCCGCGACCAACAAGGATTTGAAGACCCGGATGGAAAAAGGCGAATTCCGCGAAGACCTGTATTACCGCCTGAACGTCGTCACGGTTAACCTGCCGCCGCTTCGTGACAGGCCGGAGGACGTGCCGCTACTGGTCAATCACTTCCTTACGAAGATATCCGAGGAGACCGGCCGGCCCAGGCTTGAGATCCCGCCGGATGTGATGAGGCTGCTCGAGCGCTACAAATGGCCCGGCAACGTGCGGGAACTCGAAAACGAAATCAACCGCCTGGCCGCGCTGAGCGACCGCGTCGTATCCGTCGACTCGCTTTCGCAAAACCTGCGCATGCTGCAGGAGCCCGGCGTGCCGGTAGAAGGCGACACACACTGGCGCGCCCGCACATTGAAGGAAATCGAGCGCGAGACCATCATCAGGACCCTGCGCGCCACGGGCGGCAACAAGGTCGAGGCCGCCCGCACCCTCGGCATCGACCGCACCACCCTCTACAACAAAATGCACCGCTACGGCATCGAGGAATAGCAAGGGGCAAGGGGCAAGGGGCAAGGGCAACAGGCAACAGTGAACCTCTTCCTATTGTCAAGGCCGCAAATCGGTCGATTTATTAATAACTCAAGTTGACTGACTTTTGCTAACCTCGGTGACTGTCACTAATTACGGAATCTCGTGAGCCTGCCGAACGAGATTCGTAGATTAGTGACTGTCACCGTAAAGCCCGGCAAAATGGAAACTTATAGTCAAATATCCGGCATTGCCCGGGAAAAGTCAGTCAACTTGAGTAGATTGGTGACTGTCACCGTACGGTGTTGTGAAACAGCAGATTATAATCAAGCACCCACCATCACCCGGAAAAAGTCAGTCAACTTGAGTAAAGTTAGTAGTCGATAATCGGAAGTCAGCGGTCTCAGGTCTCGAGTTTGAAGTCCTTGATATCAAGTTCGATTCGGCCGGAGTAATGGCTGTACTTCGGGCGAAAGGCCACCGCAATCTCGCCCTGGTGCTTCGCGATATCATCGGCCATGAAGCCCTTGCCGAAGGCCACGGCGCGAAACGCCACACCCGACTGCTTCAAGTAAAGAGAGAGATGCTGACCCTTGTTGCCAATACGCCTGGGGACGCCCGCCGGGCGCGTACGGGCGGCCCGGAACAAAGGGTTGGGATTGCCGCGGCCGTACGGCGACAGGCGCCGAATCTCGCCCAGCAACGGCTCGTTGATATCCCGGAAGTTGAGTTCCGCATCAATGTGCAGCCGGGGCACCATGTCGTCGTCGGTCAATTTGCCCTTCGCGTCCTCGGCGAGTGCAATACGAAAACTCTCAATCTCACTCTTGTATATCTCAAGTCCCGCGGCGAAGGAATGCCCTCCGAAACTGATTAACTTGTCCTCGCAGGCGCTCAGCGCCCCGAAGATATGATAGGCCGGTATGGAGCGCGCGGAGCCCCGGCCGCGCTCTCCCTCCAGGGCAATCAGCACCGTGGGCCGGTGATACGCCTCGACCAGCCGGGCGGCGACTATCCCGATGACGCCCGGGTGCCATGTTTCGTCAGCGAGCACGATGACCTTTTTATCGCCCCACTCTATGCCGCTGAGTTTCTCAACGGCGTTTGTGAATATCCTGCGCTCTATGGTCCGTCTGGCGCGGTTTTCGCCGTCGAGGTCCTTGGCGATTTTCCACGCCCGCCGGGTGTCCTCCGTGGTAAGCAATTCCACGGCGGCCCGGGCCGCCTTCAGCCGCCCGGCGGCGTTGATGCGGGGGCCCAGGTTGTAGGCTATGTGCCATGTGTCCATGTGCTCGCGGTTGACCTTCGCCACGTCCATCAGCGCGCAAAGGCCGGGGTTCTGCGTGCGGGCGAGCATCTTCAGACCGTGCGACACCAGGATGCGGTTCTCGCCCAGCAGCGGCACAACGTCGCTGACACTGCCCAGCGCGACCAGGCCCATTGCCTCGTTGAGGAAACTCCTGAACTCGGGCGACAGTTTCTTTGAGCGCGAAAAGTCCTCCGCGAGCGCCTGCACCAGTTTGAATGTCACGCCCACCGCCGCCAGTTCGCGGAACGGATAGGCGCTGCCTTCGGACTTCGCATTGAGGACGGCGACCGCCGGCGGCAGCGGCCCGGAGTGCTCGTGGTGGTCCACAATGACGACGTCTATGCCCAGTTCTCCGGCGCGCTTCAGTTCCTCGACATCGTTTATGCCGCAGTCCACTGTTATAAGGAGCGTCACGCCGCGCCGCGCAATCTCCTCGACGGCGTCCGTGTTCAGGCCATAGCCTTCGCTCACGCGGTTGGGCGCGTAACAGTCAACCTTGAAATGCGACAGCCTGAAAAACTGCAAGAGCATTGCCGTGGATGTGACGCCGTCCACGTCATAGTCGCCGAAGACGAGCACCTTTTCGTTTTCACGCAGCGCGCGGCGTATCCGCGCCACCGCCGCGTCCATCTGGCGGAAGCAGTGCGGGTCGTGTAAATCATCCAGGGATGGATTCAGGAAATGCCTGGCATCGTCGGGCGACGTGACTCCCCTTGCAACCAGAAGGCCGGCGATGAGCGGCGAGATGCCGAATGTGCGCGTGAGTTCCTCTACCGATGCGGCTGCCGGTTCAGCAGTAACCCATTGGGTTTCCATAGCGTCCTTTTAAACTTAAACGGCGGATTTCGGGTGCACCGAAGGCGCTCAGTTCCACATGCAGCGAATAAGTGTCGGATTGTCTGTCGCCTTTTTTTTCCCCCTTGCCCCTTCCCCTTGCCCTTGCCCTTTTCAGTTCAGATGTTCCCGGGCTTCTTTCAAGCGCCGTACGGCCTCCGCCTGCAGTCGCTTGTCAAAGCCGAACAGGTCAACGGCCCTCTGCCAGTATTCGACGGCCTTGTCCCACTTGCCCTGCTCGGAATATGTCTTTGCGATGAACCAGTACGGATGCGGGAAAGAGACGTCTATTTTGATTGCTTTCAGACAAAAGTCAACAACGTCTTCATATTTCCGCAGTTCATACGCCGCGCGGGCGTAGTTGTACAAGTATATCTTGTTGACCGGGTCCGCGTCAACCGCCCTGCCGAAGTTCTCCAGTGCTTTCTCGTACCTCTTCTCCTCAAAGTATAACGCCGCCAGATCATTATACGCCCGGGCCATGGTCGGGTCGTTTCCTATGGCCTCCTTGAATCGCATCTCCGCAATGGTGCGGCGCACCTCCTTCTCCGTTATGCTCGGCGCGTCCGAACGCATGGCTATTTTCCCCAGGTAGTACTGCGCGGCGGCGTGTGTCGGCTCTATCCCGACCACCTTGTGCAGGTATTCCGACGCATCCTCGTACCGGCCCTGGTCATAATACAGCCGCCCCATGCCGTAGAGCGCCTCCACGTCGCCGGGGTACTTCTTCAACAGCCTCCCGAGTGCCATCTCGGCCATGGTCCACTGCTCTTTGTCGATATATTCAAACGCTTCGTCTATCATGCGGCGTTTTGCCAGCCGCTCCGTTTCTTCTTCCACCTCGTGCCAGCGGGGGGTCGCGTCGGCCGCATCACGGTCCTCGGCGGGCGGCTCACCGCTCATCTGTCGCGGGCCGGACTCCATCGGGTCGCCGATATTTATCACCGCCTCTATGACCGGGCCGGAGTCGGCGACCTGAGGCCCGCGCGCGGGGACGCATTGCCCGCCTTCCGGTTCAACGGGCTTCACACGGCCGGTCACCGGCTTCTCGGCGCCCTCCTCGACATCCGGCGCGCCCAACACAATGTCCGCCCGCGGCGGTGCGCTGTCCACCGTCAGCAGGCCGCTCTGCGCCGTAAGGACTCTGTACTTCAGGTCAACCCTCAACCGCAGTCGGAAGCAGTCGCCGTTTGCTCCGGGCACTCGCCAGACGAAGGTCCCGCACGGGTCCGACAGGCGGCGGATTTCGTGCCACGCCTCGCCGTCGAAAAACTCCGCGATTATCCCCGCCTTGCTCTCAGGCAGGCCGGTGGATTTCCAGATGACCGTCTGGTCGGAGCCGCCGCGGAATACCTCGCCGCCGCAGGGCCTCACCAGCGTCAGCGTCGGCGCCTCGTCCGGCTTGGAGCCGGGTCGCCTGACAACCCGGAAGCCCTTGCGGTGCCTTACCGCCGTCTCGTTGCCCGCGATATCCCGCGTGACCAACTTCAGCCTGTACGGCTCGTCCGAGGGCTTCAGGCGCGTCTCGTACGCGCCGCTCGCCGCAAGCGTTTCGCCCAGACTGCGCCACTCCTTCCCGTCCTGTGTGACAAGGATGTTCACGGTCTCATCGCCCAGGTTTGCGTCCCACACGTCCCATACTATGTGCACCCTGCCGCCGTCGGCCCAGTCCTTCTCCGGCACCGGTATCTCCTCACCCTCGGCGGGCGAGCGGATTTCCAGGGTCGGGGGCGTGGCGTCGATTACGACCGCCGCCTGCGGTGTGGCGCCCGGGTGCGGCGTCGCGCTCCATGCGCCGTCGCGCGTGGCGTAAACGCACACGAAACCGTAGCGCCCGTCGGCGGCAGTGTAGTTTATTCCCTTGCCGTCCGCGGGGAAGGCCCCTACGCTCTGCCACGTCTCACCGTCGTTGGACGTCACCCACAGCACCACCTTTGCCAGGTCTTCGGGGCCTATCTCTCGTTCATTGTCGGCGTGCCGGGGAGCGATGCGGTAGGTCACGGTGACGGTATGCTCGACGCTCACCTCATCCACCACCGGGAGGCACGGCGGCAGACCGCACGTGATGCCGAAGTCCGTCTCGCCGAGCCACTCGGAGAGGACATCGGTCTCGCGGATGAGCCGCGCCGTGAGGCGGTATCCCGAGCCTTCAGTAGTGGGCAGGGTCCAGACGACCTGGCCCTTTGACGCAGGAACGCGCCCGATGCTGTACCATTGCCGGCCGGAGTCGCGCGAGACGAGCAGTTCCACCATATCCCAGTCATCGTATTCCCCCTCTATCTCCCACATCACCACCTGTTTGGAGCCGCCGAAGTACTCGCCGCCGGAGGTGAAGTTCAGCAGCCTTATTTGCGGCTTCGGGGCAAACTCGCGCGCCCGTAGGGGCGGGGCGATATCCATCTCTGCACCCTTGATGCCGGTTGCATGAGGGTCGTTGGAAGGCCGGCGCCTCGGAGCCGACGCGCAGCCGGCGAGGACGGCGACGGCGAGGATTACGAAAATGCCCTTGTTCATGTTTCCGCTCCCGTTTCTACCCTGCCTTTTGTCAAGAATTATCGGCGGGTGACAGTCACTATTCTACGAGCTGGCCCGCCACGACAATTCGTGGCGACCTGCGCTCCATAAATACTCAAGTTGACTGACTTTTTCTGAATAATGGTGGGTGCTTGATTATAATCTGCTGTTTCACAACACCTTACGGCGACAGTCACCAATCTACGATCCGTTCCGACAAGGTCGGGACGGCTCCGTAATTGGTGACAGTCACCGAGGTTAACGAAAGTCAGTCAACTTGAGTAGAT
>QNCA01000074.1 GCA_003644325.1 Planctomycetota bacterium | reverse complement strand
TTTCAAAGGTTGGCCCGTACGGGCCGGGCGTTGAGCCTCCGGTGTCCGGAATCCAGTCCGCCTGATGCGGATAAATGTCTAATGCCCCATCCCGCATCACTAGGAGTTTGTCGGAGTAGTGGAGACTGAATGTGGGTAATGGATGCGAGGATCCGCGGATCCGCCCCTTTGCCGAAAAAGTGGTTGCAATTGACGGCGCCGGCTGCTAGCATACGCTGTTTATTCGCAAGGTCGGGAAGGGGAGGGGGAATGTCCGTTCGCCAAACTGAGAGCGCGGGGGAAACGTTTGATAATCGCCATCGACGGGCCGGCGGGGTCGGGCAAGAGCACAATCGCCAGACGACTGGCCGAGCGGCTCAGGCTTACGTACCTGGATAGCGGGGCGCTGTATCGCGCCCTGACCTATATGTGCATGCGGGATGGCGTGGACCTGGGCGACGTGCCGGCGGTGGTGAAGTTCCTTGAGGCGCTGGATATCGATTTGCAGTACGCCGCCGGACGCCAGCGCGTGCTGGCAAACGGCCGGGACATAACAGCGGAGATACGCGACCCGGCGGTAACGCGCCAGGTCTATTACGTGGCAAAGGAACCCGCCGTGCGCAAGGAGATGGTCGCGCACCAGCGCGCGTTCGGCAAGAGGGGAGACCTGGTGGCCGAGGGCCGCGACATGGGTACGGTGGTCTTCCCCAACGCGGACTTCAAGTTCTACCTGGACGCGGGCGCGGACGTGCGCGCGCAAAGACGCCACAGAGAACTGCGCGAAAAGGGCATGGAAGTTCCGCTGGAGCAGTTGCGCAAAGAAATAGAGCAGCGCGACAGGACGGACATGGAGCGCAAGGTCGCCCCGCTGAAGAGGGCGGAAGACGCCACAGTCGTGGACACGAGCGACATGACCATCGACGAGGTCGTGGAGCACGTTATGGAGCGCATAGAAAAAGGACGGAAATAAAAACGGGGACTTGGGCGCGAAGTCCCGCGAAGGAAGCGCAACGAAGGGAACTGAAATCTTGTGGTGATTGCGGTGGCTTCGGTGACCGTCACCGATTCCGATACGAGTTCGATACGGGTCCCTGTTGATCTTCCGTTTGGACGCCGAAACGGTTTTTTTTGGGCGGTTTCCGCCTCCGTGGCAAGAGAACTCGAAACACGCAGAACTTCCGACACGCGAAGGTACGAGCCGAAAGTCGGCAGCGCATTGCCGACGGACATATTGTTCTATGCCAGCAAGGTCTTCGCGTGGGTACTGGGTCTGACGCTCTTTCGCTTCCGGGTGACGGGGCGGCACAACATCCCGCTGAATACAGGCGCGCTGATAGCGTCGAACCACCAGAGTTATCTTGACCCCGTCATCATCGGGACGGCGGCGCGGAGGCGCACGGGATACCTGGCGCGGGAAACGCTGTTCAGGGGGAGCGGGTTTTTCCGGCGGTTGATAACGCTTTACGGCGCGTTGCCGATATCGCTGGAGGGCTCGGGAAAAGACGGCATACGCCTGGCGGTGGCGCATCTGAAAAAGAAGCGGCACATCCTGGTCTTCCCCGAGGGCACGCGCACGCACGACGGCAGCGTAGGCCCGATGCACCCCGGCGTGAAACTGATAGCGGAGCGTGCCGGAGTGCCGATAGTCCCGGCGGCCATAAGGGGGGCGTTTGAGACCTGGCCGAGGCATGCGAAGAGATTCCGTCTGCATCCGCTCAGCGCGGGGTTTGCGAAACGTTTCGAGCCGGACGAACTGCGAAAGATGTCGGCCGGGGAATTTTGCGAAGCGCTGAGAGGCAGAATCGCCTCTCTCTTGAATAAATTGCCATAAGTTGCTCCATCCCTGTCGGGATGGCCCGTGCTCTTTAATAATGTTGCGATTGCCGCCGCACTGCAGACAACAAGTTATTTTTGTTGACTTCGGTGACAGTCACCGAGGTTAACAAAAACTCAGTCAACTTGAGTAGATTAGTGACTGTCACCGTAAGAACGCCCGCGCGGGCGAACCGCCACATGACGCCGCATGCCGGCCAACGGCTGCCGGAAGTGGCGGTCTTTACCTGTTCACGATATGCACGGGGCAGCGGTAGTTATTGCGTGGTAACACTTTTATGAAAAAAAGCATCAAGAAGTATGAACTTCCCCCGGAGGAGGTCGAAAAACAGGTTGAGGCGGTCATCGGCGACACCTCCGATGAAGAGATCGAAAAACTCTACGCCGAGTCCGTCAAGAACTTCGAACTGGACACGATACTGCCGGGCAGGGTCGTGAACATCATCAACGACGAAGTCGTGATTGACGTGGGGTACAAGTCGGAAGGCACGGTGCCGCTGAGAGACTTCGACGATCCGTCCAGCGTCGATATAGGCGACACGCTGGAGGTGTTGCTGGAAGCGGCGGAGGACGAGGCAGGCACGATAGTCCTGTCCAAGAGCAAGGCCGACCGCATCCGCGGCTGGGAGCGCCTGGTGGAAGCTCACAGCGAGGGCGACATAGTCAAGGGCAGGCCCATCCGCAAGATAAAGGGCGGGCTGCTGGTGGACGTCGGCGGGGTGCCCGTGTTCCTGCCTGCCTCACAGGTCAACATCCGCAGGACCGGCGACATCGCCGAGAACATCGGCAAGGAACTCGAATGCAAGATCATCAAGATCGACGAGGGACGGCGCAACATCGTGATATCCCGCAGGAAACTGCTGGAGGAGCAACGCGCCGTCGCTAAAAAGAAACTCCTCGAGGAAATCAAGGTGGGCGACATGCGGAAGGGGACTGTCAAGAACATCGCGGACTTCGGCGCGTTTGTCGACCTCGGCGGCATCGACGGCCTGCTCCACATCACGGACATGTCCTGGGGACGCGTCAGCCATCCGTCGGAGATGCTCGCCATCGACGACGAGATCGAGGTGAAGATAATCGGCCTGGACCCCGAGCGCGAGCGCATCGCGCTGGGTCTCAAGCAAAAAACGGAAAGCCCCTGGGTCAACATCGAACAGAAATACCCCATCGGCTCCAGGGTCAAGGGCGAGGTCGTCAACATCATGACCTACGGCGCATTCGTCAAACTGGAGGAAGGCGTCGAGGGCCTCGTGCACATAAGCGAGATGTCCTGGACCAAGCGCATCAATCACCCCTCGGATGTGGTCGCTATAGGCGACGTGGTGGAGGTAGTAGTCCTTGACATCAACACCGACAAGCAGGAAATCAGCCTCGGCATGAAGCAGACCGAGGTCAACCCCTGGACCCAGGTCGAGGAGAAGTATCCTCCCGGAACGGTCATCGAAGGCCGCGTGAGGAACCTGACCAACTATGGAGCCTTCATCGAGATAGAGGAAGGCATCGACGGCCTGCTGCATGTCAGCGACATGTCCTGGACCAAAAAGGTCAACCATCCCTCGGAGATGGTCAAGAGAGGAGAGAAGGTGAGGACGGTGATACTGTCGGTTGACCAAGAGAAGAAGCGTGTCGCGCTCGGTCTCAAGCAGTTATACGAGGACCCGTGGGAAAGCGACATACCAAACCGCTACAAGGAGGGCGACGTAGTCGAAGGCAAGGTGGCAAAACTGGCAAGTTTCGGCGCTTTCGTTGAGTTGGAAAAGGACCTTGAGGGACTGCTGCACGTCTCGGAACTGTCCAACAAGAAGGTCGCATCGCCCGAGGAAGTGGTGCATGTGGGCCAGAAGATACACGTGCAGATCATCAAGGTTGACAGTGAGAACCGAAAGATAGGGTTAAGTATGAGGCGGATCGAGGGCCAGGAGCCCGAGACGGTGACTGCGGCAAAGGCCGCAACGAAAACGGCGACGCTCAAGCCCGTGGAGATGGTCGAGACGCACCAGCCGGAGCCGGCCCGTACGGCCGAGGAAGTACCCGCTCCAGAGAAAGGGACTGAGACCCCGTCCGCCGGAGCGCCCGGGGCGGGACCCAAGGCCGGAACCCCGACCAAACCGGAAGACGAAACAGAGCGGAAGCCTTCCGGCGAAGCCGGGCCGGAACCGGAAGCCGAAGCAAAGCCCGTACAAGCCGAGCCCAAGGCCGGGCAGGATGCCGAGCCTGAAATCGCCGGGCAGGACGGCCCCGCTGCGCCCGAGGCCGTCCCGGGCGGGAGCGAATCAACCGAACCCGCAACCGAGGCCGAACAGGCGCTTCTCCCGCCGGCGACCGACTCCGACGAGAGCACGAATTCACGGGAGTTGACGCAGAATCACCAGGAGTGACATAAAGTGACTCGTGAGCGTGAGCCGCAGCCGGACATGACCGCCTGCAGTTTGATAGAATCCATCTCAGACTGCAGGCGTTTCAACATATTGCCGTATCGGGCAAATCGGTAGTCAGAAGCAAGGGGCAAGGGGCAAGGGGCAAGGGTAAAGGGCAGGGGATACAACGTTTCAGGTTTCAAGTTACTCAAGTTGACTGACTTTTGTTAACCTCGGTGACTGTCACTAATTACCCGTTCGGACCCTGACGGGTCCTCAGGGCGAGGACCCGGAACCTGAAACTTGAAACCTGAAACTTGAAACATATTTCCCCCCTCCTACTTGCCCACTTTCGAGGTTGATTGCCGCTGTAACGGAGACGACAAATGTGCGGAATAATCGGTTATGTCGGGGAGGGCCAGGCAACGCCCATCCTCATGGACGGCTTGTCCCGGCTGGAATACCGGGGCTACGACTCCGCGGGGGTGGCCGTGCTCGAGGGCAAAAGGATTAAGTGGGAAAAGACGGCCGGCAAATTGCACGAACTGGCGCGCATCATTAAGAACGCCGACCTTTCGGGGACCACCGGCCTGGGGCATACGCGCTGGGCGACGCACGGAGTGCCCTCGCGGGAGAACGCCCATCCGCACTTTACCCTCCGGCGGCGCATCGCGCTCGTCCACAACGGCATCATCGAGAACCACGAAGAACTCCGCAGGAAACTTCGGAAGCGAAACGTCAAGTTCGTCTCCCAGACCGACACCGAGGTGCTCTGTCATCTCATCGGCGTCAACTACGACGGCTGCCTGCTCGCCGCCGTGCGCAGCGCGCTCAAGAGGGTCAAGGGCAGTTATGCCATCGCGTGCATCTCCGTTGACGAGCCTGGAATCATCGTGGCGGCGAGGATGAACAATCCGCTCATCATCGGCGTCGCATCCGGCGGAAACCTTGTCGCCTCCGACATCCCGGCCGTCCTGCCCTACACGCGAAGGGTGATGTTTCTCGACGATGGCGACGTGGCCGAGGTTCGCGGGGACGGGGTGGATATCTCAACGCTCGGCGGCAAGCCTCGCAATGTCGCGGTGCGCAACGTCCAGTGGGACGTTTCCACCGCGGAGAAGGGCGGCTACCCGCACTTCATGCTGAAAGAGATTCACGAACAGCCCCGGGCGATAGCCGCGACAATCGCCGGACGGATAAACAAATCCGCGGACGACGCAGTGTTCGCCGACTTCGGACTATCCGACGCCCAGTTGAAGAAAATAGAACGCCTCTCCATAATATCCTGCGGAACCTCGTGGCACGCGGGACTGGTGGGGAAAACGGCGATAGAGGAACTCGCCCGCATCCCGGTGGACGTGAACATAGGCTCGGAGTTTCGCTACGCGGACCCGATACTGAACGAGCGCACGCTGGCTGTGGGCATCAGCCAGTCGGGCGAGACGATAGATACACTGATGGGCCTTCGCCGGGCAAAGGAGAGCGGCGCAAAGGCGCTCGCGATATGCAACGTGCTCGGCTCGTCCATACCGCGCATGTCCGACGCCGTTATCTATACCCATGCAGGACCCGAGATAGGCGTGGCGTCCACGAAGGCCTACACCACGCAACTGGCGGCGCTGGGATTGCTGGCGATAAGGCTCGGGCGGCTGCGGGGCGCGCTCAAACGCGGCAGGGCGGCCGAACTCCTCGCGGCGCTCAGGCAAATACCGCGGAAACTGAGAAAGGTGACGGCGAACGACAAACTGGTCAAACACTGCGCGGAGAGGTACAAATACGTTTACGACTTCCTGTACATCGGTCGAAGATACAACTATCCCACCGCGCTCGAAGGGGCTCTGAAACTGAAAGAACTCTCCTACATCCACGGCGAGGGGTACAGCGCGGGCGAGATGAAGCACGGGCCTATCGCGCTGGTGGAAGATACCTTCCCGACCGTCGCCATCGCCGTCAAGGGCCGCGTGTACGAAAAGATGCTCTCCAACATCCAGGAGATAAAGGCGCGCAAGGGCATCGTCATCGCCCTGGCGACAAGCGGCGACAGGAAAATAAGGAAACTGGCGGACTTCGTCATCACGACCCCCGAAACCGAGGAGATGTTTTCGCCGATATTGACGGTCGTACCGCTGCAGTTGCTCGCCTATCATATCGCCGCGAACCGCGGCTGCGACGTTGACCAGCCCCGCAACCTGGCGAAGAGCGTAACGGTGGAGTAACATCGCCGTCGAAAATCCGGGCGATCGCGCCAAGGGAGGCAGCCATGATAAAGGCGACCAAATTGCTCGTCGTCCCGTCGCTGCTCTGTGCCGTCTGCATGTTGCCGGCGTTGAGCGCGCGGGAGCGCGCCAGCGACGTGGAATGCTTCATGGAGAGAAAACTGGCCGCGGCGGAATCGCTGCTGAAGGACGAGCGGTACCGGAAGGCGCTGGAGTTGTCCGACGCGCTCCTTGCGCTGAGCCCTTCCCGGGCGTTTACGAGAAAGGCCTTCGCCTTCCGACAGCGCCTGCTCGACGCACAGGTTCGCAGCGAGGTCCTCGAATGTCGCATTGTTCCCGACAAGGACATTTACATCGCCGGCGAACCGGTACGACTCACGCTGAGGATTTACA
>QNCA01000073.1 GCA_003644325.1 Planctomycetota bacterium | reverse complement strand
GCATGTCATGCACGTTATCCATCCGGAATCGCCTAATTGCGTCGGAAAGGTGACAGTCACCACCTACGAGCCGGTCCCCCCCGACAAGTCGGGGGGTCTGCGCTCCGCCCGTTCCGGGTCCTCGCCCTGAGGACCCGTCAGGGTCCGAACGGGTAATGGTGACAGTCATCTTTCGGTCACCTTTCGGTTAATTGAGCAGTTCAAGGAAATCCTTGGCCTTGTCCAGGCCGGCGTAGATTTCGCCCATGCAGGCATCTATTACCGCGTCGTTCAGTTTCAGCGCGTTCCACACCTTTCTGTTCACCAGGGGTATCCTGTTATCGCCGCCGTTGCCGATTCCCAGCGCGCGGCACAGGATATCGGATATGTGCGTGATGTAGATTATCTCCTGGTGTTCACGCGCGGCCTCGGGGTTGTGGTGCAGGCGTATGGCGCGGGTGAGTTTCGGGGGGAACTTCCACGCATCCGCCAGCCATGCCCCGACCAGGGCGTGGTCTATCTCGTAGAGTTCCATCTCCGCCTCCAGCATGAGGACGTCCGCCTCTTGCACGTGTTCGCGTATCTTGGCGAATGCCTCCCTGGCGTAGAGCGCCATAACGAGTTTGCCGATGTCGTGCAGCAGGCCCGCGACGAAGGCGTCTTCGAACTCGCCGGATTTGAGGTTCTTTGCGAGCGCCTCCGCGGCGATGGCGCTGCCCAGGGCGTGTTTCCAGAAACCGGCGTAGTCGAAGTCCTGGTCGCGGCGCTTGAAGGCGTCCAGAATGGAGGCGGTCAGCGCCAGGTTGCTGACCTTGTTGAAACCCATCACGATGATGGCACGGGTGATATTGTTTATCTTTCGCGGGAAGCCGTAGAAGGCGCTGTTGACGAGCCGCAGCGTCTTGGCCGAGAGCGACTGGTCGCGGCTGATGATCTTGCCCACGTAAGTGGCGTTGACCCGCGGGTCGCGTATGGCCTCATGCACCTCCGCCACGACGGACGGCAGCGAGGGGATGCTGTCGATGTCTTTTATAATCGCCTTCAACTGGTCCGTCTGGACGGGCGACAGCGTCGCGACGTCGTTTACTTCGGCGGTCTCTCTTGAGGTGTTCAACATTAAGCGCCTCCTCGATTGCTTGTCGTGCCCGGCGAAGCGGGCGGCATCATGCCATCGTCACTTCAGCGCGTATTTCGAGGCCGTCCTGCGCAGGACGTGCTTCTGCGACAGCCGCTTCAGCCTCTTCATCAACGGGTCGTCGCCGACCATCTCGAACCTGTGAGTTATCTTGCTGATAATCCGCGTTTCCATTTCCCGCGGCAGGCGCACATCTTCCCCGGGCTTTTTGTCGGGGGCGTCGGTTGCGGGGTCGTCGCCTTCTATCTCCACCTCATGCACTCCCCAGCCGATGAGTTTGGGGATGTACGACTTGCGCAGGCCATCGCCGGGGTTCAGCAACACACCCCCGCGGCTGTCCAGCACTTCCGCCGCCGCAACCATTCCGTCCTCGATTTCCTTGACGGAGATCGTTCGCATTTCTCACCTCGCAGACACAAAAAAACCCGCATCCCATCCTCATGCCGCCCTCGCGGCTTCGATGAGGGAAGATAAACGGGTTCGTCACATACGCAAATGGGCGGATATCTTCCGCCCGGTACCGGTCAAACCAATCCCATCACAATCCGTTAATCGGCCTTATCGAGGCAGATTTTGAGTGAATAATGCGGATTTGTATAGATATTGTATATGCGGGCCGCCGCAGGAGGCTGTCCGTCTGAAGCGGATAGGCCAAGGTGACTGTCACTAATTACTCAAGTTGACTGACTTTTTGTTAACCTCGGTGACTGTCACCAATTACGGAGCCGTTCCGACCTTGTCGGAACGGATCGTAGATTGATGACTGTCACCGTAAGGTATCATTCAGAAAAAGTCAGTCAACTTGAGTAATTACGGAGCCGTCCCCCTCGATAGAATCGGGGGGGACGGATCGTAGATTAGTGACTGTCACCGGAAGAAGTCAGTCAACTTCGGAATGGTAACAGTCATCTTTCATGTATCACTAGTCGGCGCCTCCCGTGAACGTTATCCTGAAGAACCGCCCTATCTCCGGCGCCCACTTGACCACGGTAGGCACGAAGACGACGGCGACCATGCTCATCAGTTTTATGAGTATGTTGAGCGAAGGTCCGGAGGTGTCCTTGAAGGGATCGCCCACGGTATCGCCGACGACTGCGGCCTTGTGATTGTTGCTTCCCTTACCGCCGTGTGCGCCGCTCTCGATATACTTCTTGGCGTTGTCCCACGCTCCGCCTGCGTTGGCCATGAAGATGGCCATGGCGAATCCCGTCACCAGGCCTCCCAACAGCAGCCCCATCACACCGGACACGCCCAACACCAACCCCGCGGTAACGGGCGCGGCAACCGCCATGAGCGAAGGAATGAGCATCTCGCGCTGTGCCCCCCTGGTGCTTATCTCCACGCAGGCGGCATAGTCGGGTTTCGCCGTGCCTTCCATGATGCCCGCGATTGATTTGAACTGCCTGCGGACTTCCTCCACCATCCTGCCCGCGGCGCGGCCGACGGCCTGCATCGTCATCGAGCAGAAAACAAATGCCATCATAGCGCCCAGGAATGCGCCCACGATGAACTTCGGATTGAGGATGTCAATCCTGTAGGCCAGCATGAGGCTGCGCAGGGAGATCTCGGATATCTGCGCCTCGGTGAGTTTGTCCGCTCCCATCTCTGTCACGAACTCGACCGCCTCACCGGCATGGCGCACTGCGATAATCATGGCGTTGCGGACCTCCTCGAGGTAGGCCGCGATGAGCGCCATTGCGGTAAGCGCGGCGGAGCCGATGGCGAAGCCCTTGCCGGTTGCCGCGGTAGTGTTGCCCAGGCTGTCGAGCGCGTCGGTGCGCCTGCGGACCTCTTCGCCCAGGCCGCTCATCTCGGCGTTGCCGCCGGCGTTGTCGGCCACGGGGCCATAGGCGTCAGTTGCCAGGGTTATACCGAGCGTCGCCAGCATGCCCACGGCGGCGATGCCTATGCCGTAAAGCCCGAACGAAAGCCCCCCCGCCGTAAAGCCGCCCGGGGCCGCGAACGCGATTATGATTGCGGCGGCAACCAGGAGCACGGGGAAGGCCGTGGATTTCATGCCGACCGCCAGTCCGTCGATGATAACTGTGGCGGGGCCGGTCTTGGCCTGTTCGGCGATACCCTTTGAGGGCTTGTAATCGGCCGAGGTAAAGTACTCGGTGGATTTGCCGATAAGGACGCCGGCGATCAGTCCCGCGAGAATGCTGAAGAACACCCCTATCAGGTTCCAGCCGAGCAGCAACCAGGTGGCGAAGAAAGAGACCACGACGATAATGCCGGTCGCGGCGTAGATGCCCCGGTTCAGCGCGCCCAGCAGTTGCCTCTGGCCGGCGCCCTCACGAGTCTTTACGAGAAATATGCCGATGATGGAAGCGCCTATCCCCCCGGCCGCGATGATCATGGGCAGGAGAATCGCCTGGAACACGCCGTTGGGATCCGGGACCTTCAGGCTGAAAAACGCCGACGCGCCCAGCGCCGCCGTCGCCAGTATCGAGCCGCAGTAACTCTCATACAGGTCCGCGCCCATGCCCGCGACGTCGCCCACGTTGTCCCCGACGTTATCGGCTATGGTGGCCGGGTTGCGCGGGTCGTCCTCGGGAATGCCCGCCTCCACCTTGCCCACCAAGTCCGCCCCCACGTCGGCGGCCTTCGTGAAGATGCCCCCGCCCACGCGCGCGAACAGCGCCTGGAGACTGGCGCCGATGCCGAACGACAGCATCGTTACCGTGATGTCCTTCATGTTGTGAAGTCCCCACCAGTCGCCCCAGCCGATGCCGATAAAGAGGTTGCAGATGCCGAACCAACCCGCGATGTCGAGCAGTCCGAACCCGACCACGACCAGCCCCATCACCGCGCCGCTGCGGAAGGCTATCCGCAGGCCCTTGTCCAGGCCCTCGCGGCAGCCCTGCGTGGTGCGGTGGCTGGCCATCGTGGCCGTCTTCATGCCCAGGTAACCGCACAGGCCGGAGAAGAAGCCCCCCGTGAGAAACGCGATGGGGACCAGCCGGGGCAGCGTCTTCAAACCAAAGGCAAGCGTGACGAATATCGCGGCCATCACTATGAATACGACGGCGACCACCTTGTACTGGCGCTTCAGGTAGGCGTAAGCGCCCACGCGCACGTAGCCGCTGATTTCCTTCATGCGGTCGGTGCCTTCGTCCTGCGCCAGGACAAACTTGTAGAATCGCCAGGCGAAATACAGCGCCACGACCGCCCCCGCAGGGGCCAGTATCCACGGCAGCCACAGCCACCCCGAGGCATGCAGTTTCTCTCCCGCCGCAAATGCGCGGCTGCTCAGGCCAAAAAACAACAGCACGGCCCCGCAGACCGTGAACAACCCCTTCCTCCAATTTCTCACGTCAGGCATTGTTCCTCCTCAGCGTCATTATGATTCACGTAAAAACAAGGTCAGAAGGCAAAAGGCAGAAGGCAACAGGAATAAAGTTGCGGAGTCCTGAAACCCGAAACACTTTGTCCCTTTGTCCCTTTCCTGAGACCTGCGAAGTCCCGCCCCTCAGAGGGTTCTCGTCCCGAGACCCCTTCGGGGTCGAGGGAAGCGTAGCGAGGGGAAACTTGAAACCCGAAACATGTTTTCCCCTTCCTACTTTCTTGCCCTCCTACTGTTTTACTGCCTGTTTAATCCGCCTCACCACCTCCGCGTATATGGGCGCGACGTAGAGCGAATTGACCGGCAGTATATCAGCCATATCCCGGGCTTCAAGTCTTTTAATCTCTTCCGGGTCTAAAATGTTTCCCGAATCGCCGTCTTCCGATTTCTCAAGCCCGTCCAGCGTGTTCTGGTAGGCGTCCAGCGCCCGGTCTATTTCCTTCAGCGCCAGGCGGCAGTCGTCCTCCCATGTGCGCAGGGCGGTCAGGTTCACGACGAAGGTTGACTGCGCGGCTAGCGCCGCCAGCGATTCGTCAATGCGCGCCCGCAGCGAAGCCGCCTCTTCAGCGGACAATTGCGGCGGGGCATGGAGCGCCCGTTCGTACTCCTTCCTGCGCTTTTCAAGCGCTTTTCTGCATCGCCCGGCTTCACCCGGCGCGGCGCGGAGAAGGCCCTCGCGCGCCTCGAGCATCTCCAAGCGCGCCTCCCGCAGCCCGACATCCTGCTCCGCCAGTAGCGTGCACGCGGCCCATATCCTGAACTCGTGTATCCTGGCCCCGGCCTGCGGATCGCTCTTCAGGATGTCCTCCCAGTAAAGCAGCGCCTCGCGGGCGACGCTGGGACGCTCCGGCGCTCGGAGGATGCCCCCGTCCGACTCCTCCCGCAGGAGCCTGCGGAACTCCCTGCTGTACGGGCCGCCGCGGTAGGAGAACTTGTAATAGAAGGTATCGGCCAGGTGCGAGCGTATGACTTCGCTGTCGGGATTGTTCTCCAAGCCTTTCAGCGCGAACTTCAGCCCGGCCCGCACCCAGGCGTACCGCCCCGCGGCGGTGTTGTACTCGGCGCAGATGTCATAGACCATCGTGCTGCTGTTGAACACCCATACCCTCTCGGCATGCGGCTGGAGGTCCGCCAGCATCTCGTAGGTCGCAAGCAGGCCATAGTAATCCTTTCTCCTGTCCAGGATGTCGCTGCGCACCCACAGGTAGTCGATGAGGATCGCGCGAAAGCCGCCCAGCGCCACCGTGCCGAAGAACTGGCTCGGCTTGACCGCCCCGCCCGCGCCGTGCCCCCACGGCGCGGCCCTGTCCGCGGCCTCGCCGCACAGACCCCACGGAACCAGCAACAGCACGATGAGCACGACGAGCAGCCATCCAAACCTTCCGGCGGCCCTTCGATGCGGACGTTGTGTCGCTGTCGCGGCTCTCACTTCAACTCCCTCCTGCTGAAAATGACCGCCGCCAGGATAACGCACGCCAGGCAATAGATTCCCGCATATATCAACGACGAGCCGAACGCGCCGGGGGGCACGCTCACCCTGTTCAGCACGGCGTCAACGCCGTCAAACCGGCTCCAGTCCGGCACCAGGCCGAACGTGACGGTCTCGACCAACTCCGAGGCCGTCTGCAGGACGACGGCCTCGGCCGATTCACCCAGCGCGCCCACGCCGCTACGCAGGTTTGTCAGGAAGGGATGTATCCCTTCCATCGGGCCGATGGGCATCGAGAGCGCGGAAGGGGCACGGCGCGTCTCCAGGTACTCCCTGAGAAAGTTCATGCACGCCCCGGCCACACCCACGCCCGTCGCGAAGAAAATGCTGACGTTCGGCGTGAGCAGCGTCGAGCCGAGGATCGTCAGCGCCAGGAAAACCGTCAGCCCTATCAGGGAAAGCCCGAACGCCTTCACGTAGTTCCACTCAAAACCGCTCGTCCCCCTTACGATGCCGAGGCCCCGGGGGTAGCAGACCACCTGGTAGCCGCCCGCGGCCGGCGAGACCACAATCTCAAAGGCGCCTGCCGGCAGGGCGCTCCGCGGCAGGGCAAACTCCGCCACCTGCCCGCTCTTTGCGTTGTTGATTCTTATCGCCTGGAGCGACTTGCCGGTATCCGGCTCGCGGAGCGAGACCAGCAAATCCGCGTGATTCACGAATGGGTTGTCGGTCTTCTGAATCTCGGCGATGAACTGACAGTGAAATGTGTCGCACACGCGCGCGCCGCCGGTGAACTCCAGCGGGTCAAAACGCCACGCCGCGCCGTCTGATTGGGAGGTCAATGCGACCTTCGGCGGCCCATAGGGGCCGGCGGAACCGGCCTTGCCGAAATGCGAGGCGGCGGCCATGTG
>QNCA01000072.1 GCA_003644325.1 Planctomycetota bacterium | reverse complement strand
GTTCTGAAGCCCGCGGACATTCTGTGCTATCTCCAGCACATCCAGCCCCGCCAGAAACTCGGCCAGATCGGAGCGCGAGGCGCGATAATGCGGTATGCCCTTCTCTATGCCCTCCTTCGGGATTTCCAGATTCCCTTTCCGCGCACTGGTGCCGGGAAGCCCGATGACCAGCCATCCCCCGGGCCTGAGCACACGGACAAACTCCCGGCCGGCCTGCATAATCCCCTTGCGCGTATCGTGATTGATCGCATACATGCTCACGATTCCGGAAAAGGAATTGCTTCGGAAGGGCAGCCTCCGCAGCGGGGCTTGAAGCAAAGAAAGGCGAGTCCCCCCGGCGTCCAGATTGTGTCGGGCGGCCTGGAGAGCGTTTCGTGAAACATCCGCGCCGACGACATGGCTTGCAACGCTCCCAAGAAACTCCAGGAAGCCCCCGCTTCCACAACCCCAGTCAAGCACCGTTCCGCGGCTCCTGCCGGCGGCATCGCGTATCATCAACGCGGAATGGCTCAGTAGAGAGGTATTGAATCGCCCGCTGTCACGGCGGCGCCATATCCGTTCCCAAAGTTGTCTTTGATCCTCCGACAACGTTGTCTCCTCCGAGAAAATGTCGAGCGAGGAATTCTAGCCCTCGGCGTGGAAGGCGTCAAGTAAAGCGGGAAGCATGCAAGAATCCTGGGCACTGCCGGCACGGTGCGGCCTTTCCAGAATTCTTACATGCTCCCGGCGGCCGGCCGTTCTTGACACTGCCGCAGGCCCCTGCTAGAATCCGCCGCGGTATGAATACCGACACGCACCATGGATGAGTTATTGCCGGGGGAAACGTGAGTAAACAAAAACCCGCAGGCCCGTATGAAACCGTGGCCACGGTCATAGCGCAAGAGCCGGCGGGGGCCGTCGCATACTGCCTTACTCTGGAATGCCCGGAAATCGCCCGCAGCGCCCGACCGCCGCAATTCTTCACAATCTCATGCCACCCGCTGACCGGAGACGGGGCCGACGGCATATCGCTCGACCCCCTCCTGCGCAGGCCGCTGGGCTTCTACAGGCTCCGACCCGAGAAGGGGGAATTTGACGCGGTGTATCAGGTCGTCGGCCGAGGCACCAAACTGCTCGCCACGCTCAAACCCGGCGACAGGGTGCGCGTGCTCGGGCCGCTCGGAAAGTACATCAGTCCTAAGGACGTCAATTCGCAGACGGTGCTCCTGGCCGGCGGCGGCGTGGGGTTGCCGCCGCTTTACAGCCTCGCCGAGACCCTGAAGGATGCCGGCAAAGAGCCTATAGTCATAGCGGGCGCTCGCCGCAGGGAGACGCTTATTGCTCCGACCGTCCCCCGGAAACTTAAACGCCCGGTCGGCGGCAGGAGGGAAGTCCAGTCCCTGGAGCCTTTCGCCCGGAGTGATATCGACAGCGTCGTCGCACTGGAAGAACCCGAGGACGGTTTCTTCGAGGGGCGGATTACCGTGCCCCTGAAAGAATACCTGGAGCAGGACTACGAAGGCGGCGTGGAGATAGTGGCCTGCGGCCCGCCGCCCATGGTGCGCGCAATCGCCGGGCTGGCCGGGGAGAAATCCGTCAAGTGCGCCGCCATCATGGAATCCCGCATGGGCTGCGGCATAGGCGCCTGCCAGACCTGCGCGATAAAAACGACCAGCGGCTACAGGCGCGTCTGCGTGGAAGGCCCGGTCTTCGATTCGAAGGAGATCGTCTGGGAATGAACCAGGAACGGGGCAATAAGACCGCCGAGCCATCGCTTGAGATCGGTTTGCTCGGCATGAAGATGCGCACCCCGATAATCATGGCCTCGGGCACGTTCGGCTATGCCTTCGAGATTGCTCGTGTTGCCGAGTTTGATTTCTCGCAGATTGGCGCCGTGGTTCTCAAGTCCGTCACGCTCGAACCCAGACAGGGCAATCCCCCTCCGCGAGTCGCCGAAACGCCATCCGGCATGCTCAATTCCATCGGACTTCAGAATCCCGGCGTCGATTACGTCATCAGGCGCTATCTCGGGATGCTGAAAAACTTCGACACGAATTTCATCGCCGGCATCGCCGGAGATGCAATTCGCGAGTACGTCGAGTGCGCCGGCAAACTGGCGGCGCACGGAGACATCCGCGCGATAGAAGTGAACATGTCCTGCCCGAATGTCAAGGATGGTCGCCGCTTCGCGTCGGATTCGGGCGCGGCGGCGGAACTTATCGGCGCGGTCAAGAAGGGGTGCCGCAAGCCGGTCATAGCGAAACTCGCGCCCGGCACGGGCGATATCCAGGAAATCGCCCGCGCCTGCATCGACGCCGGCGCCGATGCCCTGTCCGTCAGCAACACCTACGTCGGCATGGTAATCGACACTCACAGGCGGCGGCCGCTCCTGGGCAACGATGCGGGCGGGCTGTCGGGCCCGGCCATACGGCCGCTCGCCGTCCACAACGTACACCTGGTGTATCAGGCGGCGGCAAGAAGGGACGTCCCGGTGATCGGCTGCGGCGGGATAATGACCGGTGACGACGCCGCCCAGATGATGATTGCCGGCGCCTCCGCCGTACAGGTGGGAACGGCCGTATTTACCAACGTTCACATCGCCGCGGACATCGCCGCGGGACTCGGGCGGTACCTCATCGCGCAGAAAGAAAAAGAGGTTTCCGCCATAACCGGCACGCTGCAACTGAACCGGGCGTAACAGATGTTTATCTGAGAGATGAAGGAGAGGGCCTTATGAAGATGCTCGTGGTCGGGTCGGGCGGGCGAGAGCACGCGCTCGTCTGGAAGATCGCACAGTCTCCCCGCGTCAAGAAGATATACTGCGCTCCCGGCAGCGCCGGCATAGCGCGGCAGGCCGAATGCGTCGATATATCCGTTGGGGACATTCCGTCCCTGGCAAGGTTCGCCGCAAAAGAGTCGATTGACCTGACGGTCGTCGGTCCCGAGGCGCCGCTTGCCGCGGGCATCGTGGACGAGTTTCGCAAATCCGGAATCCCCATCTTCGGCCCCGACAGGCGCGCCGCGGAGATAGAAAGCAGCAAGTCCTTCGCCAAGGGACTCATGCGGGTCAATTCAATCCCGACCGCCGCCTATTGGGTGTTCGATGAATACAATCAACTTGAAAGTTTCCTGAAAGGAACGAAGTATCCCGTTGTGCTCAAGGCCGACGGCCTTGCCGCCGGCAAGGGCGTGGCAATCTGCGGGGACCGTGACCAGGCCATGGCCCTGGGGCACGCCATGATGACGGAGAAAGTCTTCGGCGAGGCGGGGCGGCGCGTGGTCGTGGAGGAGTTCATGACCGGGCAGGAGGTATCCATAATCGCCCTTGTGGCGGGTGACGCAGTGGCCGTGCTCGAACCCTCGCAGGATCACAAGCAGGCCAACGACGGCGACGAAGGCCCCAACACCGGCGGCATGGGGGCATACTCGCCCGTACCCGCCGTTACGGAGCCGGTCTGGCAGCGAATCGAGCGCGACATCATCATTCCCACGGTTCACGGGATGAATCGCGAGGAGCGTCCATACTTCGGCGCGCTCTACTTCGGTCTGATGCTTACTCCGGCGGGACCGCAGGTTCTCGAATACAACTGCCGCTTCGGCGACCCCGAGACACAGCCCCTCATGATGCGCCTGGAGACGGACCTGGTGGACCTGTTGGAGGCTTCGCTCAAGGGCACGCTCGGCGACTCCGCGCTTTCATGGCACGACGGGGCCTCTATCTGTGTTGTGCTGGCCTCGGGCGGTTATCCCGGCTCGTACAAGAAGGGCCTGCCCATAACCGGAATTGAAGAAGCCGACGAGATGGAGGATGTGGTTGTATTTCACGCGGGCACGACGAAATCCGACGACCAGTGGCGCACGGCCGGCGGCAGGGTGGTGGGCGTCACGGCCAGGGGTTCGGGCATCGCAGACGCCCGGGACCGCGCCTACGAAGCGGTTAAGAAGATAGCCTTCGAGGGGATGCGCTACCGCACGGACATCGGCGCGAAGGCCCTGATTTAGCCCGCGTTTCGGGCCGACGAAATGCAGGCCGGCTTTCGTGCGGCGGCAATTTACCAATTTACGGGCGGATTGTTAAGCGTGAGCGTGAGGTGACGGTCACCGTCGCTTACAGTATTCAGGAACTTCCGTCTTTCGGCCCTTCTTCTTCCTTGCGGACTTTTATGTTTTCCTCGCTGACATCCTTGCCGTCGTAACTCAACAACTTCCCCTTGCCTTCCACAATCGTTTCTATGTGCACGGGCCTGCGCCAGATGGCGCCCAGGTTTTTCAGCGTGTCGCGGGCGTAGTCGTGCTTCAGGTCCACGCCTTCGTGCCGGTGCTTGAGGTAGAGTTCGCCCCGGTTCTTGTAGTTGGCGTCGGTTATGGCGATACGCGGCTGGCCGCAGTTGGTGAGGGTAAAGAGGAGTTTCTGCTTCACCTTGTCGAAGTCCCGGTCCAGTATCACGTAGTTGCCGGTGCTTTTGTCGAAGCCGTAGATAAACAGTTTCTGCGCCTCGCAGAACTCCGGCGTGATGAAGGAGTCGATGAAGGTGACGTCGTTGTGTATGCGGCGGACCTCGAATATCTTCTTGCGTCCCAGACCCAGTTTTTTGTCCCAGTGCCGTTTCTCGTCCAGGTCGTCACATTCCGCGTATTCCTTGCCGAACTTGCCCTTGTTCCACCTGTCTTCGATGTCGCGGAACAGTTCAACCCCTATCTTGTACGGGTTTATTACGCCGGGCCTGACGCCGAGAGTGCCCGAGTGATGGTCGGCGTAGTCGATGACTTCGGAGTCGAGCAGGGCCTTCTCGGTCATAATCCTCGAGTGCCAGTAAACCGCCCAGCCTTCGTTCATTATCTTGGTCTGGGCTTGCGGGGAGTAATAGTAGCTCTCCTCGCGGATTATCGAGAGAATGTCCTGCTCCCAGCGTTCCAGGGGAGCGTTCTGCTGCAAAAAGTGGAGGACATCCCGCTCCGGTTCTTCCGGGAATGACCGCTTTTTCTGTTTGGCTTTTTGTCGCATCCGCTGCTCCTCCTCCCGGAGTGCGGCGGCGGGGTTGATGAAACTTTCCATGTAGGGTTTGCTCCTCAGCCGCCGCGCGTGCGGTTCCTCCTCCTCTTGTTCCTCCAAGTCGCGCTTTGATTTCTCTTCCTTGCGCCTGATGAAGGGGGCGTGGTAGTCGATGAGGTTGTCCAGGCTCAGCGCCTGGTCGATGAACCGCTCCACCTTTTCCCGGCCGTATCGCGCGATGTGCCGGCGTACGCGCGTGGCGTGGTTGGCCATCTCGTCCATCATTTTCCGGTTGGTGCGCGAGAACCAGTAGTTGTTCTTGAAGAAGTCGGCGTGGCCAAAGACGTGTGCCATCACGATTTTCTGGTCGACAAGGGCGTTGCCCCTGAGCAGGTAGGCATAGCACGGGTCGTTATTGACGACCATTTCGTATATCTTTTGCAGGCCGTAAGCGTAGCCCTTCGACAGGCGTTCGTATTCCATGCCCCAGCGCCAGTGAGGGTACCGGGTGGGAAAGCCGCCGTAGGCGGCGATTTCGTTCATCTCGTCAAATTCGACGAGTTCGAATATCACGTTGAAGAAATCCAGCCCGTACCCGCGCGCGTACCCCTCTATTTCGTCCCGGATGTAGTTCAGTTCAGGCGTCAGATTCATTTGCCCTTGCCCAGAAAGGCGCGAATGGAGTCCACTATCTCATCCTTGCTGTTTATTTCCGACGTTATAAGGTTCTCCTCCTCGTCCAGCGATTCCTGCAGGTCCTTGATGAATTTGCCGCTGCCGTAGGCGCTCTTTACCTGACCGTAGCAGAACATGTTGACCTTCTTCAGCAGTTCGTCCCTGAGCAGGTTGATACACCCCTGCGTATCGTCGCTGCCCCAGTTATCGCCGTCCGAAAAATGAAACGGATATATGTTCCATTCCTCGGGGCTGTAATGGGCGTCTATCATTTGATTGCAGAGATTGTAGGCGGATGATATTCGCGTGCCGCCGCTTTCGCGCAGGTGGTAGAAGGTGTCTTCATCGACCTCTCTGGCCGCGGCGTCGTGGACGATGTAGCGCCTCTCGAGGTTTTTGTAGTTGTGTTGCAGCCACGTGTCTATCCAGAAGGCCTCTATCCTGACCATCTCCTTCTGCTCGGCGCCCATCGAGCCCGACACGTCCATCATGTATATGATGACGGCGTTGCTCTCCGGCTTGTAGGCGGTTTTCCATGAGCGGTAGCGCTTGTCCTCGCGGACGGGGATGATGACGGGATTGTCGGGGTCGTAGGTGCCGGATGCGATCTGTCGTTTCAACGCTTCCTTGAATGTGCGTTTGAAGTGCCGCAGAGACTCCGGCCCGCTCCTGCGTATCTGCGAGTACCTGTCCTTCTCCGCCACTATCCTGCTGGCGCCTCGCGGTTCGATGTTCGGCAGTTGCAACTCCTCGCCCAGGAGTTCCGCGAGTTCGTCCAGGGTTATATCCACCTCCAGTATGTGCTCGCCGGGCTGGTCGCCCGCGCCCGGGCCGGCCGCCGCGCCTTCGCTGCCGATTACGGCGCCCTTTTCTCCTTCGCCCTGGCCCACGCCGCCGCGCTCCTTCGGCCCGTACCGGAAACGCGGCGTCTCTATCTGCGGCAACGGTATGCTCACCAGGTATTTGCCCTTGCGGCCGATAAGTTCGCCCCGGGTGATATATTTCCTTAGGTCCTTGCGGATCCGGGACCGGACTATCTGTTTGAACCGCGTCGAATCTTTTTCTATCCTGTGGACCATGAAACCGCCGGCGTTCAAGATTCAAGACTCAAGATTCAAGATTCTCAAGTTGACTGACTTTTTCTGGATGATGGTGGGTGCTTGATTATAATCTGCCGTTT
>QNCA01000071.1 GCA_003644325.1 Planctomycetota bacterium | reverse complement strand
GCGGAAGACGTATTGTTTTCTTCTTTCTTTCACCTGTTCTACTGTTCTCCTGTTCCACTGCTCTATTTTTTTCTCGCGTGAACGCGAGAAAAAAATCGGGGCGGCCGGATTCGAACCGGCGACATCTTGCTCCCAAAGCAAGCACTCTAACCAGACTGAGCTACGCCCCGACGTTGTCCTCTCCTCCCTCCCGATACCGGCGACATCTTGCTCCCAAAGCAAGCACTCTGACCAGACTGAGTTGCGCCCCGGAATCACTGCGTATCGGAAGACATGAAAAGAACATGTGCCCACTTACAGCGGGCACACATTATACTCGAAGCAGTTCTATTTACAATGACATCGGCCCGAAAGCGCATGCCGAACATGCACAAGGACACGGGCCTTCCGACCATTGCCAAAAATGGCATTCAGTGCCGATACGCGGACAACACTTGCCGGCAATTACAGCATAAGCGCCCTGCACCCCGTCCGCATACCAAAAATCCTCCCGCGCTTTTTTTGCGCATCGGACGCGGCATTATTGCAGCAACCTCAGCACGGCCTGCGGTATCAGGTTGGCCTGCGCGAGCACGCTGGTGCCGGCCTGGAAGAGGATCTGCGCGCGCGTGTACTCGGCCGTTTCGCTGGCGAAGTCGAGATCGCGTATCTCGGATTCGGACGCCACGAGATTCTCGATGGCTATATTCAAGGACGCGATGTTGGGATCTATCGTGTCGTTCACAAACGCCCCGAGATATGCCCGCACGTTCGAGATATCGCTGATTGCCGCATCGATGATGCGCAGCGCGTTGCCGGGATCGTTGAACAGATCGTTGTCACCGCCGGCGCGTATGGAATCCAGGAATCCTCCGACTGTCTTGCCGCCGATGGTGCGCTCCTCGGTGCCGAGAAAAGCGGTCGTCACATTCGGCAGGCCGATTATATGCTGGTCGCCCACGGTCTCCTCGGTGTTCAACTGGAACAGCAGTCCGGAGTTCTCCACCGTGAACTGGAACGTCTGCGGATAGTCGCCCGGGACACCGAAGTTGGGCTCCAACTCAATACTGCCGACAAACATCGGCGAGGTGACGGCAAGAGTATTGCCGTCGGCGGAGAAATCCGCGCCGTCGATGTTGGCCACCGCGTCCGAGCCGGACGCCGTAACTTTGTCGCCGACGCCGCCGATCGCGCCGCCCGCCCCTGTGAACGTACCGGTGCCGCCGACCTGCTCAAGGCTTATTCTGACAGCCGAGCCGAAGCCCTCGCTGTAGATATACGACCCGCTGGCATATATGCCGGTGCTGCCGCGCAGCAGGTTGACGGAACTGGCGAGATCGCCGACATCCGCCCCGGAAGCCAGCATGATGTCTTCGGTCCCCAGGGGTCCCGTCAGGCGCAGTGTCACCGATCCGCCTGAAGCCACGGTGCCCGTGCCGCCGCTGGCCAATATGCTGGCCTGCGTGCCCGGGCTTGTCACGTTGACGTTGTAGGTGGTGCTGCCGGAGGTCGGGTCAAACACCAGGCTTATCGGATTGACCTCCAGCAATCCGGCGTCCTGTGAAAGGACCTGGAAGCCGCTGGCGCCGTTGAGCAGTTGGGTGCTGGCGAAGCGCGTCGTGTCGGCAATGCGTTCTATGGCCGCTATCGCGCTGTCAACCGAGTCCTGCTCCGCAGCGACTTGCTCGCGCGAGGTGCCGCCGGTATTGAGCGCGAAAAGGGCCGACTGCCGTATGCGTGTGAGCAGCCCGCTCATCTCACTCAGCGCGGCCTCGGTTGTGCTAATGAGGTTCGAGGCGAACTCGCTGTTTTCGACCGCCTGGCGCAGACCGCCTATCTGGGCACGCAACTGCTCCGAAATAACGAGTCCGGATGGGTCATCGCTCGCCCGGTTAATCCGGAAGCCGGTCGAGAGCCTCTCCAGCGATCTTAACTGTTGCTTGTCGGTTTTCGAAAGGTTACGGAGCGCGGTAACGCTTGCTACGTTGGTATTGATGCGCAAACCCATGGCCTTCCCTCCTTAGAATGCACGATTTGGGTTGTCCGCCGTCTCGGCTTTGCCGCCTTCGCTTTTATTCAGCGGCGGAACACTCTTCCATTCGTGGGGAAACGGAAACGGGAAAAGAACTATCTATGTTAAAACCGCCTCTCTCCGGCTTTTCACTTTTTATCGGCTTTTGCTTTCTTGAATAGTCCGGCCGCGGCGGCCAGCGGCTCGGTCTCGACCGTACTAGCCTCTATATTTTCACGTTTAATCGCATCGTATATCTCCTTCCGGTGCACCGGTATCTCAAGCGGCGCATTTATTCCCACGCGCACCTTGTCTCCCTTGACGTCAACGATGGTTATCTCTATCGTGTCGCCTATCATTATCGTTTCGTTCTTCTGTCGTGACAGCACTAACATGACGGGTTCCTCCCTCAGGCCTTCTCGCCCGCAAGCGCTTCTTCCGGGAAAACGCGGTATCGCGTGCCGTAATCATCCCCCGGCAACACCAGTTGCTTGGCCAGTTTCGCATGAACGTTGAACACTATCGGCCCCTGCAGGTTGGCCGTCATGCGCTCGGGATGACCCTTCGGTATCACCAGGATTACCCGCACTACGGCGTCCTCCACCCGTTCAATCTTTATAGACTCCATATCTTCCTTCTTGGCCTTTATCTGGTAGTCGGGTTTGAACGTATGGGGATCGCACACCACGAATGCCAGGTTCGGCGGCTCCACCGCCTGGAGCCACTCGAACGGCCCGCCTGTGGGATTGGCCAGCGTGAAGTATCGCTTCACCGAACCGAACCCGAGCAGTCCTTCCGGGAAGTAATAGATCTCGTCGCCGCCGACCTCTAATTCCCCGAAACGTGTCGTATGAATCTTCATATTGCCTTCCTTGAAGCGCCTCGTTTGGGTCACAACGAATCTCTATAGCGGAGGTCCGAACTTGTCCCGACAACGGAGGGAGACTTCCACGGGCTTTCTCTGGAAGGCTTCCTCCCGTACGCCCGGGATGAAGTCGGCCTTTCGCTACAAACACTGTTCACTAAAGGTAATTCAGAAGAGAGTTCTGAAGCAGCGCCGCGGCCGTCGCCAGACCGGCCTGGTACACCACCTGCTCGTTCTGAAACTTCGTTATCGTCTCGGCCAGGTTCACGTCCAGCGTGTTGGAGAGCAGCCTCTCCAGGTGCATGTTCTCGTCTTCCAGCCGGTTTTTCGTCAACTCCAGCCTCTGCTCGCGCACGCCGACTTCCGCTATCGAATTCAGCACGCGCCCCTGCGCCGCATCCAGCAGCGCGCCGCTGCGCGAGATCGCACCCGTGTCGTCGTCCAGCAGCGCGTCGCGCAGTCTGACCAGCGCGGTGAATATGTTCTCCGTTTGTATCCCCGCCGGTGACAGGTCCCCGCCCGTCAACACCATCGGCGGCGCCCCGTTCGCCACGGTCCCCTCTATGCCCAGGTTGGACGCGGCGAAACTCCCGTTGATGTCCTCCACCGTCATGTCGCCCGGGCCGCCGCTCGCGTCCGTGAGCACCAGCCTGTCGCCTGCGCCGGCGACGCTCGCCGTCAACAGACCGCCCGTGTTCTCGGGGTCGTTGTTAATCAGGTCTATTACGTCCTGCACAGTCGTCGCTTCGGAGATGTCAACCTCGATGACCGCGCCGTCGCTGCGCGTTATCCGCAGGTCATCCCCATAAACCGTCGCGACTCCCACGCCGTCGTTCAGGTCCGCCAGTTTCGTCCTATCCAGGCCCATCAGCAGGCCCAGTTCTTCGGCCGTCGTGCCCCCGGCGTCTTCTATGGACAGGCGCGCGCCGTTCAGGTTCGATACAATGTCCATTCCCGTTCCGGCCTCGTTTATGCGCGCCGTCACTCCCGCGCCGCACGTGTTGATGATGTTCAGCATATCCTGTACGGTCACGGCCCCGGAGAAGTCTATTGTCGCCGTCTTTGCGCCGTTCGTTATCGTAACGCTCGCCGCGGGATTTGTAAGACCCGCGCCGTCGAAGAGGTCCGCCATGAGCGTCGCCTCCTTCAGCCGCGGGTTCACGTCCGCCCCGACCAGCGGGCCGGGCGCTACCGTCTCCCGCCGTATCCCCAGGTCCCCCGCCGTGGTTCCGCCGTCAACTTCGTACACGCCTATCGGCCCCAGGCCGGTCGTCAGTTCCAGTCCGTCCCGGGCGGCGTTTATCGCCGCGGTCACAATACCCGCCGCGTCGTTGTTGATAATATCTATGACGTCGCCGATGCTTTCGGCTGCGGAAAGGTCGATGTAGGTCGTGTCCGCCCCGTCCGTCACCATGATGCTTCCCGACGAGATTCCCTCGCCACCGTTCAGGTCTCTCAGTTTCGTTTCCGTCGTTACGACGGGGGCCAGGTCCGCGCCGCCGCGTATCTCGGTCGAGAGCGCCCCGAGGGCGGCCGCGCCGGATATGCTCACCGCGATCGAGATGCCGTCGGAGACGTTCGCGAACATTTCGGCGTCATCGCCCGTGTAGGCCACCGCGCCGCTCAACAGTTCAAACGGCGCGCTCCGCGTCTCCGCGCCGCCGAAGAGGTAGGTATTGCCGTACTTGCGGTTTGCAATGCTTATGGCCTCCTTCAGCATGCCGTCAACGGCTATGGCGGCATTGCGGCGCGTCTCCGGGGTCGCGCTTGCGTTCGTCTCCTGCAGCATCAGCGTCTTCGCGTCCGTCAGGATGTCGTTCAGGTCCCTGAGCGCGACCTCTGACCGCCCCAGTCTCTGCAGGCCGGTTTCCACGTTTGCGCCGTATCGCGCGGCCTTCTCCATCGCGTCCTGCAGTTCCATCGTTGCGTTGGCGCCGATGGGATCGTCGCTCGGCGCGTTGATGCGCCGTCCGGTCGCTATCTGGTCTTGCAGTTCCAGTATCCGCCGCAGGCTCTGGTTCATGCTGCCGAGCAGCATGTTGCGCTGCAGCGTGTTTGTTATGCGCGTCAACGTGAAACTGCTTGATGATCCTACGATGCCCATATTCCGACCCCGAGCGTTGAAATCGCTTACGTGGCGTTAATCAATGTTTCAAGCAAACCGTCTATAATCGATATGAACCTCGCCGCCGCCTGGTAGGCGCGCTGATGCGAGATGAGGTTTATCGTCTCCTCGTCGATGTTCACGCCCGATATCCTCTCACGCTCATTCAGCAGCGAGGTCACGAGCAACTCCTGGTTCTCCGCGCGGTCCCGGGCGCTGGCCGACTGCACCGCCATGGAGCCGACGACGCCCTGGTAGAAATCCGAGAACGTCGCGCCGCCGTTGTCAAACACCCTCTCATTCCGCAGGTTTGCCATTCTCAGAACGTTTGCGTTGTCGCCCGGCGCGCCGGTGAGCGATGCCGCTATCAGGTCCGGGTTGTCGTGCAGCGCCTGGTTCACCTGGATAGTCAGCGCGTCGTGCCCGGTAAAGAAGGTGTTTATGCCCATCGCCGCCAGCAGCCCGCTGGTGTCTTCCGAGAAGGCGAAAGTATAGTTATCGCCGTCACTGCCGATGACCAGCCTGTTGGTAATGGTCGCCTCGGCGCTGACCGGCGAAGACCCGCCGAAGGCCGCATTCAATTCCGCGTTTATTTCGTCAACCAGGCTTTGCAGCGTGCTGTCGGCCCCGATGCCGTCCAGGTCTACGGCGATGTTCACGGTCGTCTTCTCGCCGGTGTTTTCGTTATAAACGTCGATGTTGAAACTGCCGTTGACCGGCGTGAACGGAAGGCCCGCGGCGTTGAGCACGTCCAGCGGCCCGCTGACCTCCTCGGCGCTGGTCAGGCTGGAAAACCTGTCCAGGCCCTGGCCCTCGCTGTGCAACTTGTTGATCTCGTTCACCACGGCGCCGGCGAGCGCCGCAACGTCGTCGATGAACTCCGTGAGTATCTCGTCCCGCGCGGTGATTAACCCGTCGAGTTTTCCGCCCTTTATCTTCAGGTCTGCGCCGTTGAATTCAAACTCGACGGTCGATATCAGAGCGCCCCTGTCCGCCCTGTCGGTCGTCGTCAGGGTAAATGCGTTATCTCCGAAGACCAGGAACTCTCCCCCGGCAAGAATGTTCAGCGTGCCGTCGGAGGCCTCCACGGCGTTCACCTCTATATAGGCGGACAGATCCCGCAGCAGCGCGCCGCGCTGGTCGCGCAGGTCGTTGGCCTTGCCGATGCCCACGCCGCCGCCCTCGGCCACCAGTATCTGCTCGTTCAGGTCGGCAATCTCGCCCAGGATGCGGTTCACGTCGTTGACGGCGAGTTTTACGGAGTCGTTGGCGCTCTGCCGCGTAGCGTTGAGTTGCGTGGCGAGGTAGCGGAACGACTCGCTGAGGGAATCGCCCTTTGCGAGCAATTCCAGCCGCGTGGATGCATCGTCGGGATTGGTTGTTAGCGCTTCCAGGGCGTCGAAGAATTCGCCGAGCGCGCTGGAGAGGTCGGTATCGCTGAGTTCGTTGAACACGGCCTCGATGCGGGCGAGTATCTCCTGCTGCGCCTGGAGGCCGCCCAGCGACGAGGTTGCCGCGTCAATGCGCCCTTCGAGCGCCTCGTTGATGACGCGCTGAATCTCGGCGACACGCACCCCGGTGCCGATGTGCGCATAGCCGAGGTCCATCGGAGGCGTCGTCCGCATTATTACGCGCTGCCGCGTGTATGCCTCGTTATTGGCATTGGCGATGTTCTGGCCTGTCACCTGCAGCGCGGTCTGATGCGCAGAGAGCGCCAGCCTGCCCACGTTGAATGATGAGAATAAGCCCATGTTCGGTCAAACCGAAGACTCAGGTCCCGGAACGGTCCGAGGCGCGTTCCATGCACTTTCGATTGCGGTGTTCTATCTTCTCAAGTTGACTGACTTTTTCTGGATGATGGTAGGTGCTTGATT
>QNCA01000070.1 GCA_003644325.1 Planctomycetota bacterium | reverse complement strand
TACCCGTTCGGACCCTGACGGGCCCTCAGGGCGAGGACCCGGAACGGGCGGAATCTCGCAAGCCTGCCGAACGAGATTCGTAGATTAGTGACTGTCACCGTAAGGCCCGGCAAAATGAAAACTTATAGTCAAACATCCGGCATTGCCCGGAAAAAGTCAGTCAACTTGAGTAAAGTAAATTGCTTGATTCAAGCAAAAGGCTGCTGTGACAAAAAGCCTCCACCATTCTACGCAATGGCGGAGGCTTTTCAACGGCAAATGCGAAATTACGGCTTTGACGCGGCGGCTTCCGGGGCGGCGGGAGCGCGCTTCTGTCCGTCGAAGTAGAGGTGTTTGTGCTTTTTGCCTTCCTCGTCCTCTTCTGCGTGGACGGTGACGAGGATATAGTTCTTGTCTTCAAACGAGCCGCGCAGGATTTCCTCGGAGAGCGGGTCTTCCACGAGCGTCTCGAGCGCGCGCCTGAGCGGCCTGGCGCCGAACTCCAGGTTCGAGCCTTCCGAGATGATGAATTCCTTGGCCTTTTCGTCGAGTTCCAGTTCCAGTCCCCGTTCCCGCATGCGGCTCTTGATGTGAACGAGTTCGATGTCGATGATTTCCTTCAGGTCCTCCTCGGTAAGGCTGGAAAAGACGATGACGTTGTCAACACGGTTGAGAAACTCGGGCTTGAAGTACTTATCCACCTCCCTGAGGACTTGCTTTTTCATTTCCTCGTAGGTCCTCTCCTGTGTCTGCTTGCCGAAACCGAGGGAGCCCTGGTCCTTTATGACGTTGGAGCCTACATTGGAGGTCATAATCAGGATGACGTTCTTGAAATCGACATGCCTGCCGAAGGAGTCGGTAAGGCGGCCCTCCTCCATTATCTGTAGCAGCATATTGAACACGTCCCCGTGTGCCTTCTCTATCTCGTCCAGCAGGACCACGGAGTAGGGCCTTCGGCGGATCTTTTCGGTCAACTGGCCGCCTTCCTCGTAGCCGACGTACCCCGGAGGCGCGCCCACAAGGCGCGACACGTTGTGTTTCTCCATGTACTCGGACATGTCAATTTGAATCAGCGCGTCTTCGTCGCCGAACATGAATTTCGCCAGTTGCTTGGCCAGGTGCGTCTTGCCCACACCGGTGGGACCGAGGAACATAAACGATCCGACCGGCCTGCGCGGGTCCTTCATGCCCGAACGCGAACGTCGCACGGATTTGGCGATTGTCTTTATGGCTTCATTTTGGCTGACGACCGTCGCGTGGAGTTCCTCTTCCATGTGCAGCAGTCTTTCGGCTTCGCCCTTCTCAAGCCGGGTGAGAGGTATGCCGGTCATCATGGAGACGGTCTCCGCTATCACATCCTCGTCAACGACGCCTTCGACTTCCTGCACGTTCTGCCGCCACTCTCTGATGATGCTTTCCTTGCGCTTTCTCAACTGGAAGGCGTTGTCCCTGAGATGCGCGGCGCGCTCGAAATCCTGCGACGCGACCGATTCCTCCTTTTCCTTGTCCATGCGGCCGATTTCCTGCTCCAGGTCTTTGAGGTCCGGCGGCTTGGTGAGCGCGCGCAGCCGCACGCGCGCGCCGGCCTCGTCCATGACGTCTATGGCCTTGTCCGGCAGGAAGCGTCCCGTGATATACCTGTTGCTGAGTTCCACGGCCGTGCGCAAGGCCTCGTCTGTGTAGCGGATGTGGTGATGCGTCTCGTACCTGTCACGCAGGCCGTGCAAGATCTCCAGGGCCTCATCCGGCGTGGGGGGGTCCACTATGATAGTCTGGAACCTGCGCTCCAGCGCGCCGTCCTTCTCAATATACTTGCGGTATTCGTCGAGGGTGGTGGCGCCGATGCACTGTATCTCGCCGCGGGAGAGCGCGGGTTTAAGCACGTTGCTGGCGTCGATGGCGCCCTCCGCGCCGCCGGCGCCAACCAGCGTGTGCAACTCGTCGATAAAGAGTATGACGTTGCCCGCTCTGCGCACCTCGGTCATGACGGCCTTGATGCGCTCCTCAAACTGCCCACGGTACTTCGTGCCGGCGACCATCATGGCCAGGTCCAGCAGGACTATGCGTCGGTTGCGCAACAGTTCCGGCACGTTGTTGTTGATGATATCCTGGGCCAGCCCCTCCACGATGGCGGTCTTGCCGACGCCGGCCTCTCCCAGCAAGACCGGGTTGTTCTTGGTACGGCGGCTGAGCACCTGCACGACGCGCTCTATCTCGCCCTTTCGCCCGATGACGGGGTCCAACTTGCCTTCGCGGGCGAGTTGGGTAAAATCCCTGCCGAAGGCATCCAGCGCGGGGGTCTTGGACTTGCCTCCGGGGGCGGACTTTCCGGAAGGCATGGCGGACAAGGGGTCGGCGCCGAGGATTTCCAGCACCTCGTCACGGACGTCTTCCAGTTTCACTCCCAGGCTCATAAGCACCCTTGCGGCGTAGCCGTCGTGCTCCCTGAGCAGTCCCAGCAACAGGTGCTCCGTTCCGATGTAATTATGGTTGAGGTTGTTGGCCTCTTCCGCGCTGAGTTCAAGCACGCGCTTGGCGCGCGGCGTGAAGGGCAACTGCCCGACCGTCATGGTGGGCGAGCCGCTCTTGACGAACTTCTCGAGTTCGAGGCGGATTTTTTTCAAATCTATATCGAGATTTCGGAGGACGTTGGCGGCGACGCCGCTACCCTCCTGGACAAGGCCCAGCAATACATGCTCGGTGCCGATATAGTCGTGATTGAGTTTTTGCGCTTCCTGGCGGGCCAGGTTCATCACCTTTCGGGCCCTGTCAGTAAACCGGTCAAACATGCCTTCCTCCGACTTGTTGCTGGCCTAAATTTCAGCGGAACAATAGAGTTATGCGCGCGGTAAAGATTTCAGGGGATGCACAATTAAGCCATGCGCTTGTGTAATCGTCAATTTGGCATGAATTCTTCAAAAGAGTTGTCCTGCGCGCTAAAGATATTCTACCTTAATTCACCCCGCCGGTCAAGCCCCGCCGCGCGCGGCCCGTACGGGCCGCGCCAAAATTGAGATACACTCCTCGACCCCAATACGCTATAATACGGAAGCGCCTGCGGAAACGACCGGCGCGGGAACATAATCCGTGACCACGGTTGTGTGCATGCCCGGTGCGCGGCGCGTCGGGTTTCAGGGTTTCGGCACGGGAACGCCAGGTGAGGCATGATGAAGATAAGCGAATTCCAGAAGACAATCGAAGATATCTATTACGAGCGCGACAAGGCCCGGGGCATCCCGGGGACCTACCTGTGGTTCTGCGAGGAGGTCGGGGAGTTGACCCGCGCGTTAAACCGGCGCGAGGAAGAAGGCCGCGACCTGCCGGGCGAGTTCGCCGACGTGCTGGCGTGGCTGTCCACGCTGGCCAGCCTGGTCGGCGTGGACCTGGAGCAGGCTGCGCAAAAATACGCCCGCGGCTGCCCCTCCTGCCATGAAACGCCCTGCAAGTGCTCTGTCAAGTAGGCAACCACGATAGATGAACGGCCGAAACCCGGTGACGGCCACCATCTCCTTGCACGCTCTCCAAACTTTCTTTGTAGTTGACGGCCCCGCCGGGGAATAATATAATCCGCCGTCATGGACCGCGTTTGCCGGTCCAACGTTGACAAAACACTGGGGTGTGAGTTTGAGCCCCGTCTGTGAGATTGATATGCCGATTACGTTCAGATGCGTTTGCGGGCGTGAGCTGGTAGCGCCGGATGATTACGCGGGCAAACAGATAAGGTGCGGATTGTGCGGCGCGATACAGGTTGTGCCGGCCGCCTCGGAACCGGCCCCGGACTATCCCGCGCCGGAGTCCGCCCCGCCGCCCGGTCCCCAGGCGCCGCCTTTCGGTCACCCGCAGGGCCCGCCCCGGTATCCCCGGCCGCAGCCGGGTTATACCCAATACCCGCCTCCGCCGCCTTATGCCCCCGCGCAGCCCCGGCCGTACCGGCCCCCTTACGCCGGGCCGCCGCCGCTGCCCTCTTACACCCCCCGCATTTACCGGCATCCGGAACAGGTCGGCAGGACCACGGCGATAATATCTCTCGTTTTCGGCACGATGGGCATTGGCGGCCACGCGTTCGGCTGTTGCCTCATGTTTTGCGGCTGGGTAATCATCATGCTGGCTTGTTCGTTCACCGCGGTAATCACGGGATGGATCGGCGTGTCTTCGGCGGTCGCGCCGGACGTGAAAGCCAACGCACGCCTGGGCCGCGCGCTGGGCTTAATAGGCCTAATAGCAGGCATTATTTTCCTCATCCTTGCCCAGATCCCCTTCCTGCAGAAATCACTCGAAATGCAGGGTCTCGGCTAAGCGGGAGCCCATAATAAATGACTCAAGTTGACTGACTGTTTCTGGATGATGGTGGGTGCTTGATTATAATCTGCTGCTTCACAATACAATACCTTACGGTGACAGTCACCAATCTACGATCCGTTCCGACAAGGGCGGAACGGCAAAGTAATTGGTGACAGTCACCGAGGTTAACAAAAAGTCAGTCAACTTGAGTAAATGAGCGGTTCGCAAGGGTGATCGCCGCCCTTGCCCGACACGGTTCAAAACTTCCGGATGCCCGCTTAGGGTGGGGCCGCCCGTCCCGGAGACCGCCGCCGAAATACCGGAGAGGAGATTCCCGTCAGGTCGTACCGTGAATTCGATAATGCGTGGCGAGGGGCCGGGTCCCGTTTGAAACCACGGGCCGTCAAAGGAAGAATGACCGAAAGAAAAATAACATACCTGCGTGTCTCCGTCACCGACCATTGTAATTACCGGTGCTTTTACTGCATGCCCAAAGGCATGCCGGAGCATCTGCCACATTCCGAAATACTGAGATACGAGGAAATCGACACAATAGTGCGCGCGGGCGCGGTGTTCGGCATAAACAAAGTCCGCATCACCGGCGGCGAGCCGCTGGTTCGCAGGGATGTGGTGGAACTCGTCCGCAAACTGCAAGACGTTGAGGGGCTCCGCGAGATTTGCATGACGACGAACGGCTCGCTCCTGGCACAATACGCGCGGCCCCTGCGCGACGCCGGACTGGGCCGCATCAACATCAGCGTGGATTCGTTGATACCGGCGCGCTTCCGGCGAATAACCGGCGGCGGCAGGCTGTCCGATGTCTTCAACGGCATCGACGCGGCGCAAGAGGCCGGTTTCACCAATACGAAGATAAACGTAGTGCTGATGCGAGGCGTCAATGACGACGAACTGCCCCGGTTCGCGGATTTCGCCGCCGGGCACGGACTGGAGGTCCGCTTCATCGAAGTGATGCCGCTCAGCCAATCCGTCGAAGACAGCGCGCCCTTCTTCATCGGTTTCGACGAAATCCGCAGGCGCCTGCACAACCTCCATTCGCTGGAGCGGCTCGAGACGGAGCCGGGCGCGCCCGCGCAACTGCGTTATCGCCTCGTCGGCACGCGGGGCATCGTCGGCGTCATCGCGCCCATCAGCCGGCCGTTCTGCGCCGAATGCAACCGTCTTCGCCTCAGCGCCGACGGCAGATTGTACGCGTGCCTGATGGCGGCCGCCCATGTTGACGTGAAGTCCATCCTCAGGGCATCCGGCGGCGAGGCCCGACTGATCGACGCATTCGGCCGGGCGGCCGCGCTCAAGCCGCCGTGTCACAACGGCTGTTCCTCCACGCTAATGAGCCGGATAGGTGGATAGCATCATGAAAAGACCGGACGACGTTCCGGCCCTGGAAACTATTTACCGGCCCATCGCCGGTGAAATGGATGAGTTCGAGCGGCGATTTGCCGACTGCCTGCGATCTCCCAACAAGTTCGTCGCCGAACTCGCCGCCTATGCGACGCACGGCGCGGGCAAGCGCTTCAGGCCCGCGCTGCTGTTCCTGTCCGCGCGTGCCGCGGGCGATATCACCGACGTGCATATCCGGTTCGCGCTGGCCGTCGAGTCGATTCACACCGCCACACTGGTCCACGACGACGTGCTCGACGAGGCGTCGCTGCGCCGCCGCAAGCCCACGATGAACGTCCTCTGGGGCAACGAACCCAGTGTCCTCTTCGGCGATTACCTGTTTGCGAACGCCTTTCGCTTTGCCTCCTCGGTGGAGGATAAGCGCGCGCTGCGGATTATTTCCGAAGCCGCAGCGACGGTCTGCGAGGGAGAGTTGATGCAGATATCGGAGAGAGGGAACGTCGAACTGACGGAGGAGAAGTATCTTGAGATAGTGGCGAAGAAGACCGCCACGCTGTGTGAATGCGCATGCGGGCTGGGCGCACTGCTGGCCGGCGCCGGACCGGAACCCAAAAAGACCTTGAGTGATTACGGGCAAGAAGCAGGAATTGCCTTTCAGATAGTGGACGATTGCCTGGACCTGGTCGGCGACGAGCAGGAAGCGGGGAAATCGCTCGGGACGGATTTGAAGAAGGGCAAGTACACCCTTCCGATGATACATCTGTTCCGAACGTCCAAAGAAGCGAAGGGTTTAATTCGCGGCGGCGTCAGCGAACCCGCCGCCTGGAAGAACCTGCAACGGGAATTGCTCCACGCCGGTTCGGTAGATTACGCCCTCTCCGTCGCGCGCGCGCGCATAGCCCGCGCGAAAACCAACCTCACGTCGATTGCCTCCGCGGAAATCCGTGCCTCACTCGAGAACCTCGCCGACTACATCATCAGGCGAAAGACGTAAAGGCCGGCAACTGACACGGAAACGCCTGTCCCAAAAATTAACAGGGACTTTCATCGCCTGCCCGTAAGCGCAAGCGGGGGGACTGAATCGGACAATGTTTAAATTTTTAATACCAGTACGTCACGTGATGGCAGTAGATTACTCCCCTGCCGGCCCCGGGTGGTTTGCGCGAAGCCATGTCTCTACATCCTCGCGAATCTTCTTTGCCAAAGCGAGCATCTCTTCCGCCTCTTTGTCCGAAGTGGCGCCTGCGCGGT
>QNCA01000069.1 GCA_003644325.1 Planctomycetota bacterium | reverse complement strand
ACTGTCACCAATTACGGAGCCGTTCCGACCTTGTCGGAACGGATCGTAGATTGATGACTGTCACCGTAAGGTTGAAACAGCAGATTATAATCAAGCACCCACCATCATCCAGAAAAAGTCAGTCAACTTGAGTAAATTCTTGCGCGTTCCCGGAAAAGTGGTTGAAATCCGGCCGGGAAAACCCTATACTATTTGATTCGGAACTCTGTGCGGTGTTAGGGTACACTTAAAGCGACGTTACGCATGGTAAATCTTTGTGCTTAAGCAAAGATTCAGGATAAAATTTTCGAAACACGGGGATTTGAGATTCATCTCTCATCACGACGTGATGAGGCTCTTCCAGCGCGCCCTGAGGCGGGCGGTCATCGAGGTACGGATGAGCCGGGGTTTTAACCCGCATCCGAGGATGGTCTTTGTGCTGCCGCTGGGCGTGGGAATCGAATCCGATTGTGAGATTCTTTTCCTCGATACTTCGCGTTGGTACAGAGCAACGGAGTTGTGCGAGCGCCTGGAAGCCGAACTGCCACACGGCATAGAACTGCTGGAGGTGACGCTGGCTTCCCCCCGGTCGAGCGCCGTGCCCCGGGATGTGGCATACGTGGCCACACTGCCCGAGAGCAACGGGAAGGATATGGAAGGAATAACAGAAAAGGTGGAATCCTTCCTGCAAAGCCGCAGCGTGGAAATCGACAGAGTCCGCCGGGACAAGGTAAGCCGGATAGATTTGCGGCCGTATGTGAGCGCTCTCGAGGTCACCCCGGAAGGCCTGGAAATGCACATAAGGGTTACCCCCAAAGGCGCCGCAAGGCCCGATGACATACTGCGGGCGCTGGGGGTGGATGCCCTGGCGGTGCGAATCCGCCGCACGGAACTGAATCTCAATCCCTGACCGCCTCCTTAACGACCCGTACGGGCGAAGGCGGAGAAACAGGGACAACGAATGAAAAGAACAATGCTGATCAATGTGGTCGAGCCCGAGGAAGGGCGCGTGGCCATATTGAAAGACGGGGTTCTGGACGAACTGTACATCGAGAGAACCCAGAAGCAGACATACCTGGGCAACATTTACAAGGCCCGGGTGGTGAACGTGGAGCCGGCCATTCAGGCCGCCTTCGTCGAGTTCGGCGGAGATAAGCAGGGCTTTCTGCATGTTTCCGACGTGTTGCCGGATATCGGCAAAGGCGGCGGCCGCACGCCCAAGAAGCGCGGCAGGCACCGCCTTATCCAGAACGTCCTGCGGCGCGGCCAAGAATTGCTCGTGCAGGTGACCCGCGACGGCGTGGGGCACAAGGGGCCGACGTTGAGCACCTTTGTCAGCATACCCGGGCGGTACCTCGTGCTCATGCCGCAACTGAAGCGGCTGGGCGTCTCGAAGAAAATCGAGGAACCGGAGCAGCGCGACAAACTGCGGAAGATGCTCGAATCGCTCCATCCGCCCAAGGACCTGGGATTCATCGTCCGCACCGCGGGCGCCGGGAAAACAAAGCGGGAACTGCAGAAAGACTTGCAGTACCTGATGCGCCTGTGGAAGGCCATACAGTTGCGGACAAAGAAGAGCACGGCTCCAGCGGCGTTGTACAAGGAGAGCGACCTCGTCATACGCACGATACGCGACCTGTACACTCCGGAAATCAAAGAGATAGTGCTGGACCATGAGGATGAGTGCAAAAAGGCGCGCGAGTTTCTGCGCTCCATCATGCCTCGAGGAAAGCATATCCTCAAGTTTCACGACAGCGCCGAACCGATCTTTTACAAGTACGGCGTGGAAGAGCAGATAGAAGGCCTCTACCGGCGAAAGGTGCCGCTGAAAAGCGGAGGCTCGCTCGTTATCGAGCAGACCGAGGCCATGGTCAGCGTGGACGTGAACTCCGGCGGCTACCGCCGTGAGAAGGACCTGGAGGAGACCGCGCTGAAGATAAACCTTGAGGCTGCTCGTGAGATCGCTCGGCAGTTGCGCCTGAGGGACCTCGGAGGGGTTGTCGTCATTGATTTCATCGACATGCGCTCGATGAAGCACCGCCAGGCAGTGGAGCGGGAATTCAGGGCGGCCGTCAAAGATGACCGAGCGCAGAAGACCGTCCTGAAGATGTCGCGCTTCTGTTTGATTGAAATGACCCGGCAGAAGATGCGCCCGGGCATGCACCGCGACGCATACGAGGAATGCCCGTTGTGCCACGGTTCCGGTTCGGTCAAGACCGTGGCCAGCGTCAGCCTGGAGGTCATGCGGAAAATAAAACTGGGCCTGCGCGAACCGGAAATAAAGAACATCGAGGTCACCGTCAGCCCGCAGGTCGCCTTCTATCTGCAAAATACCAAGAGAAAAGACCTGGTGTACATAGAAGACACCTACGGCAAGGCAATCTATATACGAAGCGACGAAGATTTCCAGACTGAAGATAACAAGGTCGTCTACCATACGAAAAACGGCGAGAAGAAACCGTGATGGGAACAGTGGGAGACTTTTGTCGAACTGAACCGGGCATTTTTTGCTCTGTCTACAGGCACAGGTGACTGTCACCGCCTAAAAAACGGGCATTTGAAACACGGCTTCCTTTACGGGAGTGACCATATGGAAAAGACTGGAGAATATGCGGTTTTCAAAGACGGCTCGAAGCAGTACAAGGTCGCGAAAGGCGATATTGTAGACGTTGACCTGCGCGACGCCGAGCCCGGCCAGACCATCACGTTCGACAATATCATGCTGTTTCGCGGCAAGGACGATATACTCATCGGACAGCCGCATGTCGCGGGCGCGATGGTCACCGCCGAGGTCGAAGGCCCCGCCGCGGGAGAAAAAGTGACCGTCTTCAGATTCAAAAGGCGGAAGGGCTATCACAAGAAGACCGGCCACCGGCAGAAATACACCCGCGTAATAATTAAGGACATCAGCCTGAAATAGTGAAGCGCAGGCGTCAACGCGACAGCGCAGGGTCAGACCCGAATTACCCTTCGGACACTGACGGGTCCTCAGGGCGAGGACCCGGAACGGGCGGAGCGCAAAACCCCTGATTTACCAGGGGGCCGGCTCGTAGATCGGTGACCGTCACCGTGCCGGGTGTTTCTTTATCCAAGCAAAAAGCAATAACAGGGACGGAATCATGGCGCACAAAAAAGGACAGGGCTCTTCAAGAAACGGCCGCGACAGCAACGCCCAACGCCGCGGCATCAAAGCATACGGCGGCCAGTTCGTCACTGCCGGCTCAATCATCGTCAGGCAGCGTGGGACGAGGTTCAGGCCGGGCCGGAACGTCGGCCTGGGCAGGGACTACACCCTGTTCGCGCTCGTTAACGGCCGGGTGCAGTTCGCCTCCAACCGCAGGATCAGCGTCATTCCCGGGGCAATGTCCTCAAGTTGACAGGGCTTTTGCTCACTTTGGTGACCTCGGTGACTGTCACCGGAAGAGAAAACGGGCAACTTGAGAAATTTCGAAATCGGCCCCCTCGAGGAGCATACTTCGGTCAAGTTGCCGCTGATATTTGTCGATAAGACAGCAGGCCCGCAAGGGAAAAACTCAATCATGCAGAATAATCGAGGAGTGTTCATGCGACACTCCTCTTGTTTTTTTGCGAGATGGTATATGGGACTTTTTATTGATGAGGCGAGCATCGTTGTGCGCGGAGGCCGCGGGGGAGACGGCTGTTGCAGTTTCCGCCGCGAGAAATACGTCCCGCGTGGAGGGCCCGACGGCGGCGACGGAGGCCGTGGAGGGGATGTCATCCTTGTCGCCGACAGAAACCTTAACACCCTCATCGACCTGAGCCACGCGAAAGAGTTCGCCGCCGGCAACGGACGCCCCGGCATGGGCAAGAAAAAATACGGCCGTTCGGGCGAGGACCTCATAATACGCGTGCCGGTGGGCACCGTCGTGCGCGACGCGGAGACCGGCGACGTTCTGCGGGACCTCGTTCGGGACGGGGAGCGCCTGGTGGCCGCCTGCGGCGGCAGGGGCGGCCGCGGCAACGCGCGCTTCGCCACGTCGACCAACCGCGCCCCTCGCTACGCCGAGGAAGGCCGGGAAGGCGAAGCAAGAGAAATCCATCTTGAATTGAAACTGCTCGCCGACGTTGGGCTGGTGGGACTGCCCAACGCGGGTAAATCGACCCTGCTGTCGAAATTGTCGCGCGCACGGCCCAAAATAGGCGCGTATCCCTTCACGACGCGCTATCCGTACCTGGGCATCGTCAGTGCAGGCGAATACGATACGTTCGTCATGGCCGACATCCCCGGCCTTATCGAAGGCGCCCACGAGGGCGCCGGCCTGGGGGACGAGTTCCTCAGGCACATCGAGCGCACGCGGATAATCCTGCACATGATAGACATCGCCCCGCAGGGGGGGCCGCCCCCGCAGGAGGCGTACGAGACGATAAGGGGCGAGTTGGCCGACTACAGCGCCGAACTGGCGCAAAAGCCTGAAATAGTCGTTGCAAACAAAATGGACTTGCCCGGCTCCGAAGAGGCGCTGGCCGGGCTGCGGGAAGGGACCGGCCTCGATGTCCTCGGCATTTCGGCAATCACCGGCCGCGGGCTGGAAGACCTCCTGCGCGCAATATTGCCGATGCTCCGGAGCGCCAGAGGCGATTCGTAGATTACTCAAGTTGACTGAGTTTTTGTTGACCTCGGTGACAGTCACCATCTACGAGCCGGCCCCCGACTGCGTCGGGGTCTGTGCTCCGTAATGGTGACCGTCAGTTTTCATGCCCCAAACCCGGTCAACTTGAATACTTTATCTGTTTTGAGGCGAACGATGGAACTTAACGAACTACTCCGGCGCATGGTCGAGGCAGAGGCATCCGACCTGATCATCAAATCCGGCGGAGTCCCCGCGGTCAGGGTCAACGGAAAGATACGCTTTCTGGAGACGGACAGGGTTTCCCTCCAGGAGGTCCGCTCCTACTGTGACACCTTCCTGGTCGAAGAGACACGCAAGATATTCGAGGAATACGGCGAGGTCGATGCCGCATACCACCTGGACGATTCGGGCAGGTTCCGCATAAACCTGTTCCGCAGGCAGGGCGAGATAGGCGTGGTCTTCAGGTATATCAAGGATGAGATACCCTCGTTCGCGGAACTCAACCTGCCGGTTCATGCCCTGCAGCGTCTTTCCCTCCTTCCGCGCGGGCTGGTGCTCATCACCGGCGTCACCGGCAGCGGCAAGTCCACCACCATCGCCTCGATGATTCAATACATCAACACCGTTACACAGAAACACATCATCACCATCGAAGACCCCATCGAATACCAGTTCTACGACAAGAAAAGCGTCATCAGCCAGCGCGAGATAGGCCTTGATACCGAGGACTTCGCCACCGCGCTCAAGTACTGCATGCGACAGTCCCCCGACGTCATCGTCATTGGGGAGATGCGCGACAGGGAGACAATGGAAGCGGCCATCAACGCCTCGGAAACCGGTCACCTGGTGCTCAGCACCCTGCATACCGTCAACGCCGTGCAGACCATAGAGCGTATTATCAACCTCTTCCCGAACGAGCAGCACAACCTGATTCGCCTGCAGATGTCGCTCAACCTCGAGGGCGTCATCTCGCAGCGATTGCTGACTCGTATCGACGAGGAGGGGCGGATCCCTGCCATTGAAATCATGTTCGGCACGCCGCTGATTCGCGAATTCGTGGCCGAGGGCAAGACCAAGGCGCTCCACAAGGCCATAGCGGACGAACATTCACACTACGGCACTCAGACGTTCAACCAATCCTTGTGCGAACTGTACGCAGAGGGTAAAATAACGCTTGAGGAGGCGCGTGCCGCCTCCGATAATCCCGACGACCTGGAACTACAAGTGCGCGGTATTCTGAAGGGCGGCGATATGTCGAAGTTGCCCGGCCAGGATGCCCCGGAGGAAAAGAAGCGCCCGAGCACGACTGCCCGCCTCCGGCTCGGGGCCGAGCAGTACGAACTCCTTGATTGACAGTCGGCGGAAAGTCGGAAGTCGGAAGAGACCCTGTCCATGCCACCCTCTGTCCCATGCTGTTAACGATAAACATCGGCAATACCAACATCCTTTGCGGGATATGGCAGGACCAATCGCTCGCCCGGACCGAACGATTCCCCGTATCCGACATTTCACGTCTCGACACGTTCTTCGCTTCGCCCTCGCAGATTGAGGCCGTCCTTGTAGGCGCGGTGAATCCGCATGCCGCGCAGGATGTCCTGGACGCGGCGTCCCGCGCGCTCAACTGTCCCATACTGGCGGCGGGCAGAGACTTCGAGGTGCCCGTCCGCAACCGCACCAGGTTCCCCGACAGGGTCGGCATAGACCGCCTGCTCAATGCGCTTGCCGCCTATCATCGCACGAGAAAGCCCTGCGTGATTATCGACATCGGCACGGCCGTCACCATAGACGCCGTTAACGGGGCGGGCGAGTTCCTCGGCGGCGCGATCATGCCGGGCCTTGCAGGCGCGCTTTCGACACTACACTCGACCACGGCCCTTCTGCCGCACATCGACCCGGCGCGGGACCGGGACATACCCGTGCTCGGCAGGGACACCGAGGGGGCGATGTCATCGGGCGTATTCTGGGGAATCGTCGGGGCGGTTGAAAAGATATCGGAGATGTTGAGGCGTGAGGCGCCGGGTGCGGTCACCTTTCTCACCGGCGGGGATGCGGAGCGCTTCGCTCCCCACCTCGGCGGCATAGACCACACCGTTGCCGCGCTCGCCCTTGAGGGACTGCGCCTGGCCTACCTGGCGCGATAGTCCCGCCGGGTCACTCTCAATCGCTGTACCGCCGGAGGATGCCCCTTACCCTTACCCTTACCCTTACCCCTTGCTCTTTGCCCTTGCGTGGTGACAGTCACTAATCTACTCAAGTTGACTGACTTTTTGTTAACCTCGGTGACTGTCACCAATTACGGAGCCGTTCCGCCCTTGTCGGAACGGATCGTAGATTGGTGACTGTCACCGTAAGGT
>QNCA01000068.1 GCA_003644325.1 Planctomycetota bacterium | reverse complement strand
ATAAAACGAACCGGTACCATAATCATAATAAGGTGGGCTATCCCCCGCTGTAGATCCATCTGTAAAGGTTCCACGTTGATACTCGTACATTGTTATACTATTTCCGTTTTGTTAGACATCATAATTATAAAACTGGCCAGACTGATAGTCATAGACAGTAACGTCTCCAGCTTGAGCAAATGTGACAAGCCCTAGTGCAATAATGAGCGGTAATAGAAGATTTTTCATTTTTGCCTCCTTTCTATCTCATTTTAAAGACACCTAACGTTAAGGGTAACGGGCAGCAAGGGTTTCCAAAAAAGTTGGTTGAAAGCACATCATTTAAAAATTATTTCGACCTTTAAAAAAGCCGCCCCTTGCTGTCCGGTTGACCCGCTGGTTAGCCTTCCTATTTTAACATTGATCCCTTGCCCATGAACCAGATACACTGTTTATCGAAGCCTTTCAGATCGTTTAATTATTTTAAGATTCGTATTTTGAGCAAGATAATTAACAATATTTTTTGCTCGCGCATTAGATATTTCTTCAGTGTTTGCGTTACTCCAAATATTTCCATCTTTAAAAAAGATATTTATAAAATTATCTTTTTTAAACTGATTTTTTATTTTTATAATATGTTCAACTGATTTAACATCTGAGTATTGATAGGTTCGTTCATTAAAACCCATAAGGCAATTATATTTTATGTTTTTATGAGACAATATCATGTAAGTATCAAAAGGTAGAGCGATACCGGCAAACCAAAAAATTGAGGATATTACAAGCATAAATTTAAGCAAACGAATTACATTTATCCCCAGTTTAAGATTACCGTAACATGCAAATTCAGAAAATTGTGATTTGAGTAGTATTTTATATGAAATTAATACACCGACACCTCCGAAAATAATTGCACCCGGCACCACAGGAAAAAGACAGATACCGTGTTTCGGAAACAGAAGGTATTCACCAACAAAAAAAGTAGCCCGCCATGCGCACAGAGCGCGACAAAGTTCCCAACTGGCATAACCTCCTATAAAGCCAAGCGGTATCATAAATAGCCCACCAAACAAATCCCATTTGTGGTATTTTTTGTTTAATTCGTCAAATGTGTGTATTAACTTTTTGCAGTTTTGCGGGACTGGCCAACATCGTTGCAAAAAGCGAAAAAGATATACAGTGCAAACAGGTAAAATAATTGCGAGTAAGAATAGTGCTATATATGCAAGCCATTTATTTTTCATGAGACAATTAACCTTATGCTTCTGTTACTTATCCGGAAATTCGGATAACTTCATTGAATTCCATGTTTTGTACCCAAACGTAAAAAACGGAACGAAGCAAGGGATTAACCACAATCCATATTGTATTTCAGCAAGATTATTAGAATCCGTTAAAAGATATAAAAGCAGCAAGATAGCCATGATAAACATGCCATACGGAAGAATTAATAATTTCCACTTGTTCCAAAAACATATTTGCCTTGAATAAGCCAAATGATACTGAACGGTATAATCCATACAACACCTGCTATCGTAAAACTGAACCAATCAAATTTTATCCATTTTTGGTTCATCTTTTATCTCCTGTTTAAGGCTAACGCTGCGGCTGAGGCGCGCTGTTAAGCGTCGCCTCCAGCCAGCTTGATATTGGTTATGGCCTCCTAAAGGCAACTGCCCCTTTCGCAGGAACCCGCAGGAATGATTCGCCGCGCTCCGACGAGCTTTTGGGGCCCATTCTCACGCGACGAATCCTTCCTGCTAGTTGCCTTGGTTCTTAACGTAAGGTATTAAAAAATTGGCAGTTTTTTGTTTTTATTAACCAGTCTTACGCTAAAGGAGGCCACAATGAAATTTTACAATCAGCAACACAAACACTACTGCGGGATCGACCTTCATGCAAGAAAAATGTACATCTGCATCTTGAATCAAAAAGGTAAAACCCTCGTGCATCGTAATATTAAAACGGATGCTGAGAAACTCTTTGAATTTATCTTTCCATATCTGGAAGATATCGTCATTGGAGTTGAGTGCATGTTCAGTTGGTACTGGATAGCCGATTTTTGCGCAGAACACCATATTCCTTTCACGCTGGGCCACGCTTTGTATATGAAGGCCATACATGGCGGTAAAACAAAAAATGACAAAATCGATTCCTATAAAATCGCCCGCTTGATCAGAGGTGGTAATTTCCCTGTTGCATATCCTTGCCCGGCTGAAAAAAGAGCCACAAGGGATCTATTACGCCGGCGAATGTATCTTTCACGACAATGCGGGCAGCTTGTGGCCCATATACAAAACACCAATACACAGTACAATCTACCCCCATTTGCCAAAAAAAATTCACGGAAATATAACAGGGAAGGGGTCAACAAAAGATTCCAGGACCCGGCTGTTCGAAAAAGTGTGGAAGTCGATCTGAAAGTTATCAACCACCTCAATATCGTGCTTTTCAGGCTCGAATGGTATATCGAGAAAACCGCAAGGCAACATGACTACAGAACGCTTTATTTGTTGAGATCCATACCGGGAGTCGGTCAAATTTTAGCCATGGTGATCCTTTACGAAATCGATACAATTGAAAGATTCCCTTCGGTGCAGGATTTCTCTTCCTATGCCAGGCTCATCCGTCCGAAAAAAGAGTCAGACGGTAAATGGGCTGGTAAAGGAAATCGAAAAATCGGGAATCATCACCTGAAGTAGGCGATTAAGGAAGCAGTCATACTTTTCCTTAGATCATCTGATGAGGCGAAAAAGTATATTGATCGGCTGACAAAGAAAAACAACAAAGGCAGAGCGTTGGGTATCTTCACCCATAAGCTTGGCCGCACCATGTATTTTATGCTGAAAAATAAGGAGGCATTTAAAATGCAACGATTTTTTGATATTTAAGTTTGGGCTGGGGACGTCAGCTTGTTGCCTAACTGGGATCAAACGGCGGATCTGAATCGCTTGAAACCAATGAAAACCATGTAGCTGGACTACCTGATCAAGCGTGGAGCAAATGCCGGAAGCCCACAGGCATTGATTGGCGACGTCTCCCAGGCCCATTTACTATTACAGGTACTTTATCAAGTGATTGCCGTGTTCTGCCCCTTGCCTGAGTGACGCACTAACTGGATGCCGCGCTAAGGCGCGACAAGCCGCTTCGCTTTGAATGCGCCGGGATTAAGGGAACCTAATATATTCTGAAGCCGCCTGAAGGTGGCACGCTGATTATCAAAGAGCAGTTTGGTAATCCAGTTAATTCCTATAGATGTTTGGTGCAGACTCACGTCTGACGCTCGCGATAGAAGACAAAAGCCGGAACTAACGAGTCGCTTGTCATAGTACTTGGTGTTCAGCTAAGACGGATTTAATTTTTAGTACTTTTCCGATCTATAGGGATATTATTTTCTTGACAAGCGGAGGCCATATAGAGGTTAGCAAAACGTTTCTTTCGGCGACACACTTGTATCAACCCTATAACCAGCACCGTGATTATTATACCAAAAGCAACACCACTTATTATCGCATTTTCCAAAATAGAAGATTTTACCTTATACCAATTATTCAAACGAACTGTGACATCCTTTGAAACAATTCGATATTGTCCCCCATCATTATCCAGGATAAAAAGATTTCCATCAGTCAGATGTTGTTGTAAAGATTTATTGCTTATGTATAACTTAAAATTGTCCTTGGTTTCCTCAAGTCCCAGTTGCATGGTTCGAGGTGTCCACCAAATATCCTGATTTCCCCAATAAGCATGATAGATTTGTATCGCAAAATTTGAGCCAATTGTAAAAATGCCGATAATCCCCACCAACACAAGTGGATTAATTTTTTCGGGCCTACTCACCATTTCACTCCCTCGCTAACGGTTTCATCAACAGCGCGGCTTATTACATAAGCTTTATTATTGGTTGGTTTTTTTCCAGTTTTATTTGCTTTTACTCATAAAATACCATTTAAATCATTGTTTTTCGATAGAATTCAATAAAATTAAAATATCTTCGAGTCCTTTTTCTTTAGCTAAATCACTTAATCTGCGTCCATTATTATCAGTCTGTTGTGTTTGTGCTCCCTTTTCAATCAAAATCTTACAAATATCATAGTGACCATAAAAAACAGCATAAAAAAGCGGAGACCAGCCAAGTTTACTGGCTGCATTAATATTAGCGCCCTTCTTCAGCAAAAGTTCAACGGTCTTGGGATATCCATTTTGGCAAGCTGCCATGAGCGGAGTAACTCCCTGGGAAGTTATCGGATCAACTAACGAACCATGATCTAATAAAACCGAAATAATTTCAGTTAGTCCTCTGAATGCAGCGATAAAAATTGCGCTTTGTCCGGCGACATCCTTTAAATGTACATCGGCTCCTTTATCAAGTAGTACATTAACAATTTCGATGTTTCTTTTGTAAATTGCCAGCATTAAAGAGGATTGATGTTCTTTGTGATCAGCTGTATTGATTTTTGCGCCACGATTGATGAGCTCGCGGATAACCTCAATGTTTTCATAATCAACCGCTTGCATCAAAGGGGTAAAACCTCTTCGGTCAGTGTCGTTGATTTTTGCGCCATTATCCAGAAATAATGCTGTTATATCCTTGCTGTTTACCCCATACATGAGCGCGGTTTTCCCCATACTGTCCTTTAAATAGATTTTGGCCCCAGATTTTACCAAAGCCTTGGCAGATTGGTAATGTTGCGATTTTGCAGCATACATTAAAGCCGTCAGACCCTGCCCATCTTTAGCGTTAATAAGGTGTTTTGATTGAGAAAGAAGCATTTGAATTATCTTTGCCTTTCCGCTTTCCGCGGATAGCATTAAATAAGTCCTTTTATATTTGTCTGTAAAATCCAAAGAAGCGCCACTTTTTATTAACACCTCCGCGGTTTCATCAAGTGCCTGCAGATACTCAGGCGATGTGCTTGAAGTTCTGATTATTGTTAAAAGAGGAGTAACGCCGGATTTGTCAGGTATGTCTGGATCAGCGTCATATTGAAGCAAAACTTCGACAGCGTCCGACATCCCAGCCTGAGCGGCAAGAAATAATGCTGTTTCTCTATTATTGTTTATAGCATTAACATCAGCATGAAAATCTATTAATAGTGGGATTATCTGAACATAGTTTCTTTCAGCAGCGAAATGAAGTGCGGTATTTCCATTATTTTTTGATCTGATTCTGACATCCGCGCCGTTTTCAAGAAGAAATTTCACCATTTCAATCTGCGCCAAAGGACAAGGCGGTAATTTTTTCAAATCAGCTGAAATGGGCGGATACGAAGGATGAGCAGATCTGAATTTAGAAATGGCTTTGATTAAGACCGTTTCTCCCAGGGTCTTTTCAATAGCGTTCACATCAGCACCATTAGTTATTAAAACATTTGCAATATCCAAATCTCCGAGGCAGGCGGCATGAAAAAGGGGGGTTAGCCCCCATTTATCCAGGATGTTTGGATCGGCACCTTTTTTGATAAGCATTTTTGCCATAGCAGGATTGTTCTGGTTTATGGCCATTACAATTAATGAGTCCCCCCGTTTATTAGTAATGTCAGGGGACGCGCCATGATCCAAGAGAAGTTCAACGATACGGTTATGCTTTCGAGCTACAGCGCATATCAATGGATTATCACCATTTTTATCCTTTGCATTCAAGTCAATCTTTATATCAAGGGATAGCAATTTTTTTATGCGATCATAATTTCCTGCACAGGATGCCTCCACAAGAATTTCTTCAAGGACTCCAGCTTCAGCATTCATAACGGCAACATAAAAGCCAAAAAGCAGGATCGAGAAATAAGCAATGATTTTTATTATTTTCATGTTGTTATACCTGTATTGAGTAGTGCATGCTAACGTTTGAGATAACCTGCCCGCCGACCAGCTACCGATTAACTTTATTAACGGCTATGCTCCTGAATCTACACGAAAATTCGCCGACGAGTTGCGGGTCAGGTTAATTGACTTGTTGTGCCATATTTATTTGATTTAATTGACAAATGTCCCTTTTGCTCGCTTTGATATAAAAAGGTGCGGAATCCAAATGATTGCAGCGAAAATACCTTTAAACAAAGAAGTTGACATATCCTTCAAATCTTTTGGCTCCAGCAAACTTGCCAAGCCAACTTTGTCGATTGAAACTAATATGATTACTGCTGTAGATATGTTGAGAACGTAGTAAATTGTCATTAGTTTGGGGAAATTCTGCTTCTTATAAAGAAAACTAGCCCAAAGAAAAAACAAGAATATTAACAATAACAGCGATGATGTGATGTTAAAGTACATAAAGTTTTGAAAAGAGTCTTTGAGTAATTCGAAATCTCCGTTATTGATAACTTTTATAGAATCAGCAATGTCTATCACATAGGTGAATGGAGCAATAAACAATCCAATTGCCAGCAAAACCAGAAACCCACCAATTTTGTCATAGTTCTCGCTGGCAGAAACGGAAGTAACCGATTCTGTAGTATTTTGCTCTACTTCGCCCTTGTGATCTGGAATATTAACAGTAGTAGTACAATTTTCCGCATTACTTACATGGTCAGGAGTAGCAGAAACCATATCAGACTGCACGCCTGACAAATTTTCATCATTTATTTTTTTGCCGTAATTTCCACAAAAAGAATCTTCTTCTAATATTTCCTTCCCACATTTTGTACAGAATATACTCCCCCTCTTAATATTGAAATTTGTCGTAAATATATAGCTTGAATGCTAACAATTTAAAGAGAGGCTCGTATAATTCCATAACCTCCTTTGCCCCTTGCCCCGTATTGTTTTCCATGTTGTTAACAAAATATTGAATTTGGATGATATGACCTTTGTACATCAAGTTATAAATAATGCCGCAGGCATATAATTCACTCATGGTTGTTCCTTGGGAGTAAGAAATTTTAGCCCATGATGTTTTCTCGCCAGCGATGGTTGCAGTGCCCGTCTCTAATATTTTCACATTTGGCATGCCTTCCTTTAATACTTCTTCAGTTGTGAAATATT
>QNCA01000067.1 GCA_003644325.1 Planctomycetota bacterium | reverse complement strand
CTCCGTCGGCTCGAAAAGCAGTAACGGCATGGCGTCGATAATCCGCTCGCTCAAAGGGAGCATAAAGCGCCTGAACTCCACTGGAGGACCGAGGCGCAGGATGTTTGCGGCGAAGTTCTTCAGCCTGCTTCCTCTTTCGCCCAATTTTATCGGTACGGCCTCGGTATATTCCCGCCAGGTGTCGAAACTCCTGCCCCAGCGCTCCTCTTCCCACCATTTGAAAAAGGAAGCGTGCCGGGCAACCGTTTCCTCGAACCAGCCTTGCAAATCCCTTTCTATCAATGGGGCGAAATCCGGCCGCACCTTTTGCGCCAGCGCCTTTTTGTATCCCGCGACTATCTCCGCGCCGTCCGGCACGTTACTTATGTCAAGGGAGTCGGCGCGATTGAGGCGCTCGACGTAGGATGCGCAGTATCTTTTCTCGCGGATCAGGAGGCAGTCACCCAGCGCAAGGGCGGACTTTGAGAGTTGAATGACGAGATAAGACCTGTCGTCCGCGCTCTTCAGTTTGTTCTCCAAGAGCATGCGCCTCGCGATGAGAAGCCCGCCGGCCCGATTGAACAGGAGAAGCGTGCCGTCCCAAAGGGGTATCCCGCAGGGGTCCATCGGCGGCATCGGCTCGAGCGCGCTTTCGTCGCCCCAGATAATCCTGTTGCCGACCTGTACCTCGTACCAGGCGATAATGTTCGGCGCCGCGGCCAGGTCCGCGGGGTCGCGCACATCCAGGTCCACCGCCACGCCCAGTTGCTCCTCCAGCCGCGCCGAGAGGCCCGGCAGGACGCCGCGGATCCTGCGCTTTGTCAAAATCGAGCGGCGCGGGATAAGAACAAGGAGGTCGTAGTCATTCACCGGGCGGGGTCGGCCGTCACGGGTTACAATGCCGCCCTCTCCACGGCCGAAGCCCCCTACCAGGACGACCGCATTTACCGGGCAGACGGGCCGGACGGTTTCGAGGATGCCCGTGACTATGTCGGCCAGGTCGCCGCGGATGCGCTCGCGTATCTCCACGGTTTCGTCGAGGCAGTACGGAGAATCATCGCTGTTCAGCGTCGCCTTTCTTTTCGTTTCCATGACGGCAGATTATAGGGTGTGGGAGACGTTTTGCAAGCGCCCGCCGCGGGCGCAGGTGAGGCGAATTTCCTTGAAACCGGCCAGGGAGTGTGATAGCATTTCGCGCCTTTGAGGAAGCGTCGTAACGAAAAGCGGAGGGATTTTATGTCGAAGTACCAGACGAAGGATATCAGAAACATCGTGCTCGTGGGCCACGGCGGCAGCGGCAAGACAACACTGGCGGAGGCGATGCTGTTCAAGGCGGGCGCGATTAACAAGATGGGGACGATTGACGAGGGCAACACGGTCAGTGACTTCGCGCCGGATGAAAAGGAACGCAAGATATCCATCAACGCCTCGCTGCTGCGCTGCGATTATAACGGCAGGCACATAAACATAATTGACGCACCGGGTTATCCTGACTTCTCCGGCATGGCGGCAATCGGCATGGCGGCGGTTGAAACGGCGGTCATCGTGGTAAACGCGAACGCGGGCCTGGAATTGAACGCCCGCAAGATGTGGATGATGGCGGAGAAGAACGGCCTGGGCCGTGTCATAATCATCAACCGCCTGGACGGCGAAAACATTGATTTCGGCAAACTGATTGAAGAAATCCGGGAGGCATTCGGCAAGAGTTGCGTGCCTTTCAACCTGCCGGTCGGAACGGGCGGCGAGTTCAAGGGGGTGGAGAATGTGTTGAGCCCTTCCGGAAACGCCGGTCCCGTTGTCGGCGGCAGCGTGGAGGACGCCAACCAGCAGTTGATAGAGAGCATCGTGGAATCCGACGAGGCGCTGATGGAGAAGTACCTGGAAGAGGGAAGCGTGTCGGAGGAAGAGGTGGCTTCGGTTTTCGCCAGGGCCATAGCACGGGGCGAGGTTACGCCGATACTGTGCACGGCGGCTGCCGAAACCACGGGCGTTGATGAGTTTCTGGACTTCGTGGCGCGCTTCTGTCCCAATCCCCTGGAAGGCAGGAAACGTGTAAGCATTGAAGTAAAAACCGTGAAGAACGAAGAGGGCGAAACGACCGAGACTATCGAGACCCCCATAGACCCCGCGGGCGACAAGTTCTGCGCGCAGGTCTTCAAGGTCAACATCGACCCGTTTGTCGGCAAACTGTGCTTCTTCAGGGTACTGTCGGGGTCGCTGAAGACCGATTCGACCGTTTACAACGCGCGTGCGGGGAAAAGCGAGCGTACGGGCCATCTCCTGGCCATACAGGGCAAAGACACCGAAAACATCCCCGAAGTCACGGCGGGCGACCTTGCGGCGATAGCGAAAGTCGAGACGATAGAACTGAACGATACCCTCTGTGATGAAGGGGCGGGGTTCAACGTGAAGCCGATAGAGTTCCTGAAGCCGATGGTCACGCTGGCGGTAGAGCCGAAAAGCCGCAAGGATGAGCAGAAGATAAGCGCGTCGCTGCAGAAACTGGCGGATGAGGACCCGACGTTCCAGGTGGAGCGTGACCGTCAGACGAAGGAGCTGGTCATCCGCGGCCTGAGCCAGTTTCACCTCGACATAATGATAGCGCGCTTGCAGAGCCGCTTTGAAGTGGGGATAAACTCGAAGGAACCGAAGATACCATACCTGGAGACCATCACGGCCAAGGGTGAAGGGCACTACAGGCACAAAAAGCAGACCGGCGGCCGCGGGCAGTTCGGAGAATGCTACATGCGCGTGGAACCACTGGAACGCGGCGCGGGGTTTGAGTTTTCCAACGCGGTATTCGGCGGCGCCATTCCGTCCAACTTCATGCCCGCCATCGAGAAGGGCATACGCGAGCAACTGGAGAAGGGTATCCTGGCCGGCTACCCGGTGGTGGACGTGAAGGCGGAAGTCTACGACGGCTCCTACCACACGGTTGATTCAGACGAGCACTCCTTCAAGATAGCCGGCGGAAGGGCGTTCCAGGACGGCTTCCTGAAAAGCAAGCCGGTGCTGCTGGAGCCGATAGTCAACATAGAGGTTACCGTTCCCGGCAAATTCATGGGCGATATTACCGGGGATTTGAGCGGGCGTCGCGGGCGCATAGCGGGCATGGATTCCATCGGAAACCTTCAAGTTATCAAGGCCAAGGTGCCGATGAAGGAGATAGGAAAATATTCCACGGAACTGCGCAGTCTTACCGGAGGCGAAGGCTCGTACACCATCGAGTTTTCACACTACGATGTTGTTCCAGCCCGCCTCGCGGAAGAAATTATCGCGCGCTCCAAGAAAGCCAAAGAAGAAGAATAGACCCGTAGCCCGGTAATCAGTCCACTTGACCATACCTTACCGTCCCGGCAGGGGCGGTCAAATCGTGCCATCTCCACACCCATGTTGTGCAACGGCGAAATTACGCTTATCGGCGGGCATCCCCTCGGCATTGTACCGGAGAAACAAGAATGTTCACCATGGAAGAACTGTTGGAGCAATTGGTTGAAAAGGGCGGCTCCGATCTGCACATCACGGCCGGCGCTCCTCCAAAGGCTCGTGTTGACGGGATGCTGATCAACCTGACGGAAGAAAAACTTACTCCCAAGGACACGCAGCGCCTCATGTACAGCATCCTGGACAGCGACCAGATCGCGAGTTTTGAAAAGGAACTCGAACTGGACCTGTCGTTCGGAATACAGGGGGTGGGGCGTTTCAGAACGAACGTCTTCAGACAGCGAGGCGCGGTCGGGGGGGTACTCAGGATGATCCCCTACGACATAATGGGGTTCGAGGAACTTGGTCTGCCGGCAGCGCTGTGCAAGTGGCTGTGCAGTCTGCCGAAGGGCCTGATACTGGTCACCGGGGCGACCGGCAGCGGCAAATCATCCACACTGGCGGCAATGCTCGACTACATAAACGACACACGCAACGCCCACATAATCACGATCGAGGACCCGATAGAATTCATTCATCGCAACAAGCGCTGCCTGCTCAACCAGCGCGAGGTCGGCAGCGACACACACGGCTTCGGCAAGTCCCTGCGATCCGTCCTGCGTCAGGACCCCGACATCGTGCTCATCGGCGAGATGCGCGACCAGGAAACGATCGAGGCGGCCCTGACGATCTCCGAGACCGGGCACCTGACGTTCGCCACGCTGCACACCAGCGACTGCGTGCAGACGATAAACCGCGTGATAGACGTGTTTCCGGCCTATCAGCAGCAACAGATCCGCACGATGCTTTCGTTTACGCTGCAAGCGGTATTCAGCCAGCAACTGCTGCCGCGGGCCGACGGGCGCGGCCGGGCCCTGGCCTGCGAGCTACTCGTGGCGAACTCCGCCGTTCGCGCACTGATTCGCGACGACAAGGCACACCAGATATACTCAATCATACAAACCGGCGGAAAGTTCGGCATGTCCACAATGAACCAGTCTCTGTACGAACTGGTGGCACGCGGCGTCATATTGCGCGAGGAGGCGTTTGCCAGGACCACGGACCCCGACGACCTGGCGCGGACATTTGAAAAGAGAGGCATGCCGGCCGCCGCACCCCACACAAGGAGAATCATGCAATGAAGGTGACGCGAAGGATAGACGAAACGACGCTGAACCTGCTCCTTCACGAAGGCCTGCTGGAAAAAAGCGGGGTAGAGCAGGCGGAGGCGCGCGCGCGCGACCTCGGCGAATCCCCATCCGAGGCCGCGGTCAACCTGGGGCTGGTCTCGGAAAAGGACGTGGCCAAAACCCTCTGCCGCCAACTGTCCCTGCCGTATCTCGATGCGACCAGATATTTCATAAAGCGGGAAGTCTTTGAGATTCTGCCTATTCGGATGTGCGAGACATACCACCTGGTGCCGCTGGACATAATCGGCGACATCCTGATTGTCGCGATTTCCGAGGCCCTGCCCTGGCGGGCGCTGGAAGAGATAGAGACGACCAGCGGCATGAAGCTCAGGCTCTACGTCTCCACGCTGAGTTCGGTCGCTCTCGCCACACGTTCGCTGAAGGAACAGATGCAGTCGAATAAGCAGGCATGAGATGACAAAGTTCGACAAGCGGCTCAAGAAAATAATGGAAAAGCGCGGGCTTCTCGACAAAGAGACCGCAGGCAAACTCCTGGAACGCTGCGCCGAAGACAACAAACCTCTCTGCGAGATCGCCATAGAGGACAACCTGGTGGACGAGCGAACGCTCGTCAACGCCATCGCCCTCGAGACCAACCTCGCCCCCATAGACCTGGAGAATTATTCTCCCGACGAGGACGTCCTGTCGGCATTCCCCCAGGAGATGGCCAGGGCCAATGACGTGCTGCCCGTATCCAAACTGGACAACACGCTGACGCTGGCCGTCGCCAATCCCTTTGACGTGCTGAAACTCGACGACCTGCGCATAATGACCGGTTGCGACCTGCAACTGGTCGCCAGCACCACCTACCGCATACGCCGCGCCATCCCCGCCGCCTACAATCCCAACGAACAGGCAATGGAAGAAATCTTCGAGGGAATGGCGAAACCGGAAGTGGAATTGACCAGCGCCGATGAAGAGGAAGAAGAAATCAACCTGGCGGAACTGAGTGACGACGACGAGGAGTCGCCGGTCATCAAGATAGTAAACCTCATCATCGCGCAGGCGATTCACGACAAGGTCAGCGATATCCACATAGAACCAATGGAGAAGAAACTGCGGGTTCGCTACCGCCAGGACGGCCTGCTGCGGGAGGCCATCAGCCCGCCGCGTCAGATGGCCGGCGCCATCACCTCGCGCCTGAAGGTCATGGCGGGTCTTGATATAGCCGAACGGCGGAAACCGCAGGACGGGAAGTTCCGCCTGAAAGTGGAAGGCCGCGCGGTTGACTTCCGCGTGTCCGTGCTGCCGACCATACACGGCGAGAAGGTCGTCCTGCGCGTGCTCGATACCTCCAACCTGGCCCTTAGCCTGGACGGCCTCGGATTCGAGGAGAAGGCGCTGACCGACCTGCGGAATGCCCTCGCGGCGCCGTTCGGTATGATCCTGGTCACAGGACCCACCGGCAGCGGCAAGAGCACCACGCTCTACTCCTCCCTCAAGGAGGTGATGAGCATTCAGGACAACATCGTCACCGTGGAAGACCCCGTCGAATACGAACTGCCGGGGATAATACAGGTGCCCGTCAGCGTCAAACGGGGACTTACCTTTGCCGCAGCGCTCCGCTCGATACTGCGCCAGGACCCCGACAAGGTGATGGTCGGCGAAATACGAGACACCGAGACAGTCGATATCGCGGTAAAGGCCGCTCTCACGGGCCACCTGGTGCTGAGCACCCTGCATACCAACGACGCCGCCAGCGCCATAACCAGGATGGTAGATATGGGCGTGGACCCGTTCCTGGTGGCGTCCAGCGTGCTGCTGGTGAGCGCACAGAGGCTGGCCAGGAAACTCTGCCCCCTGTGCAGGGAGGAGGTCAAGGTGCCCAAAGAGAGGCTGCTCTCGATAGGCGTGAAGCCGGAGGAAATCAAGGATGCGAAGTTTTACAGGGCGCGCGGCTGCAACCGCTGCGCGGAAGGCTACCGCGGGCGTTTCGCCCTGCTGGAGACCCTGCCCGTGGACGACAACATCAGAAAGATGATCATCAACGGCTCCAATCAAATAGAAATCAAGGAATACGCCGTAAGCCGGGGCATGATCACGCTGCGACGCGCCGGGCTCCTCAACGCAATGCGGGGTAATACATCTCTCGAAGAAGTCTTACGCGTTACAGTAAGTGACTGAGCGAAAAGCCGTACGCAATGTGCGACGTGTTATTGAATCCTGTATATTCTCAAGTTGACTGACTTTTTCTGGATGATGGTGGGTGCTTGATTATAATCTGCTGTTTCACAACACCTCACGGTGACAGTCACCAATCTACTATCCGTTCCGACAAGGTCGGAACGGCTCCGTAATTGGTGACAGTCACCGAGGTTAACAAAAAGTCAGTCAACTTGAGTAGATTAGTGACTGTCACCGTAAGGCCCGGCCAGCCT